>DATCDU010000025.1:0-18655 GCA_036510525.1 Minisyncoccota bacterium | reverse complement strand
CGCCCGGATACGCTTCGCGGCCCGGCGGCCGGCGGAGCAGGAGTGAGATCTGGCGATACGCCCACGCGTGCTTGGAAAGATCGTCGTAGACGATCAGCGCGTCCATGCCCTTATCGCGGAAATATTCGCCGATCGCGGTGCCCGCGTACGGCGCAAGATACCACATAGCCGCCGGCGAGCCCGCCGACGCCGAAACGATGATGCTGTATTTGAACGCGTCGAATTTTTTGAGCGTCTCCGCGATGCGCACCACTTTCGATTCCTTTTGCCCGACCGCGACGTAAATGCAGATCGGCGTGCGGCGACCGGTGTCGTTCTTCTGGTTTAAAATGGCGTCGAGCGCGACGGCGGTCTTGCCGGACTGGCGATCACCGATGATGAGTTCGCGCTGTCCGCGACCGATCGGGATTAACGCATCAATGGCTTTGATGCCGGTGTGAAGCGGAATGTTCACCGATTCGCGTTCCAAGATGCCCGGCGCGCGCTGCTCAAGCGGATTGCGCTGGGGCTTACTGCCAACTTTAAATATCGGGCCAAGGCCGTCCTGCGGCGCGCCCAACGGATCCACCACGCGGCCGATGAGTTCGTCCCCTACCTCAATAGACAAAATGTCGCCAGTGCGGCGCACGGTGTCGCCGACGGCGACGGAAAGGAAATCGCCGAGCACGAGGCCGCCGATGGATTCCTCCTCCAAGCTGAGCGCGAGCGCCGGACGCTCGCCATGGACCGTCTCTATTATTAAAACTTCCTGGCTGACCGCGTTGCGCAATCCGAGGATCCGCACGATGCCGTCGCCGACCTCAATGACGCGGCCGACCTCGTTCCACTCGGGCTTCTCTTTATATCCCTCGATATCCTTTTTTAATTTTTCGATTATTTCGTATGACATAATAATTACGCGTTACACGCTTCCCAATACCCTGTTCAGTTTATTCTTCAGCGACCCGTCGAATTGCATCTCATCGTTCAATATCACTTTTATTCCCGCAATGAGGTCGGGATTGATCCGTTCCTCCACCACATCGCCCGGCTTCGTGAAGCGCTCCACTATCTTTCTCTGCGATGGCGCGAGCGGACGCGCCGACTCGATCATCACTTTCCGCACCCCGCTCTTTCCACGAGCGAACCGCGACGCTTCTTCTAAGATCTTTTGCAGATGACTTTCATCGCCGTTCTTCCGTACCAACTCGAGGAAATTTTTTGCTATCGCGGCATCCGTCTTCTTTCCCGCAGATCCTTCGGGCGCGGACAGCACTTCTACAAGCGCCTTTGCGTACACGTGCGGCGCGTATTTCATGCGACTTGCTGTTTCGCCTCGCCCACCGCTTTCGCGATCAGCGCGTCGTCTATTTTTTCCGGCGAGAGCTCGACGGTCCTCACGATCGCGGCGCGCACGAGCGCGGCCGCTTCCTTCTCCACCGCCCGGCGCGATTCCTCCTCCTGTGAGCGCAGCCGCGTGGCGGCGCTCTGCACCGCCTCTTCCTCGCGCGCCTTCGCCGCGACGAGAAGCTTCTCTTCGAGTGTCTTCGCCTCCGTCTCCGTGCGCTTCAAAATGTTGATCGCCTCATGCTCCGCTTCCTTGATCCTTCCCTTGCTGATGACATCAACATCGTGGAGGCGCTTCTCGGCCTCTTCTGCCTTCATTAATCCGCCCTCGATCTTCTCACGCCGGTCGTGCAGTAATTTGAGCACCGGCTTGTACACAAAGATGCGCAGCACAATGAGCAGTAACGAAAAATTGACCGCTTGGCTGAGCAGGAGTTGCCAATTGATGCCTAACTGACTCACTAATTGCTGCATGTGATCTTTGAGTGGAAGTGATTATGCGACGAACTTTATGATGAGGGCGATGACGAGCGCGTAAATCGCGACGGCCTCCGCGAACGCGATCGCGAGGATCGCCATGGTCTGCACTTTGGACGACGCCTCCGGATTCCTTCCGATGGCCTCGACCGACTTTGCTCCGATGAATCCGATCGCGAGTCCCGGTCCGAGCGTACCGACGCCCATGACGAATGCGGTGGCGAGAAGTCTCATACTGATATCAGTAAACATTGCTTGTTGGAAAAATTATTTTTCTTGTTTATATCGATACGACCTTTCCATCCGTGCCATCAGTGACCCGCATTCTCCCCTTCATGAGGAGTGGTCGCCAGCGCCACGAATATCAGAGTGAGCATCCCGAAGATGAACGCCTGGATGAATCCCACGAACACCTCGAGGAACATGAACGGCAGCGGAACGAGGTATGGCACGAGGAGCGCCATGATGGCGAGTAAGACCTCGCCCGCGAACACATTGCCGAAAAGACGGAACGTGAACGAGATAATTCTAGCAAATTCTGAGATAAGCTCAAGGAGGCCGACGAACAACCCGATCGGGCTCTTGAAGTTGAAGAATACCGATATGCGCTCTTTTAATCCCACGATGGAGATCGCGAACACGTTCACCATCGTGACGGCGATGAGCGCCAGCGCGAGCGTCAGGTTGAGGTCGCTTGCGGGCGAGCGGAGCAATGGGATCGCATCCGCTCCCTGGCCGACGGTGATGGACCCCACGCCCGGAATCAGCCCTGACCAGTTGGAAAACAGTACGAAAATGAAGATGGTAAAGACGAGCGGGAGATATTTTTCCGACTTCCGGCGATCGCCCAGCACCGAATCCATCAGGCCAAGCGCGCCCTCGATCGCCACCTCGGACACGTTCTGCAGCATGCCCGGCACCATCGCAAGCTTGTTCTTTAATATGACAGCGAGCACGGCGAGCACCACCAGTACCAAAAATGCCAGCAACAAGGCGTTCGTCACCGGCAATCCTCCGATGGAAAATATCTTTTCAGCGACGAGCGTTATATTCAACATACCCCGCAATGATAGCAAAATAATGAGTATTTCGCCAACTCGCATGTCCGTTTCCTCCTACGCATAACAAAATAAAAAAATGGCCTCTGTGAAGCCATTTTACTTCTTTCCATCGCTACCGAGCCAGCCATCCGCTTTCCGAAAGAAAGGTTGGAGGATATAGCTGATGATAGCGAGGGCTATTGAGCCCGAAACTATTGTACTGAGCGGCACTGCGAGGATCCGCTCTATCAACGTCATCCCGGGGTACCCCACAGTAAAGATATAGATGTTCAGAAATAATGCCAACAGGCCGAGGACAAGGAATCGCACCTTATCCCCTTTGATGGTTTGGATCAATCTCTGCATGATCCTCGACCTCCTGGGCTAATCCTAAAGCAGTCCGGACATTTTTTCAATCTCAGCCAACCCGGACGCTTTCTTTATTTCTATTTCTCCCCCAGCTCCTTGAGCTCCTCCTTTACGTCCTCGGAAATGTGCTTGATCTCCTTTTCGAGCTCGCGCTTCTCTTGCGCAAGGTGTGACGGGCGCAGGTCAACGGCGCCGGCGTGCATCTTCTCGGCGTCATCTTGTAGAGCTTTCAAGTCGCGGCGAAGTTCGTCCTCGAACTTTTTGAGTTCTTTCGAGGAGGCCTTCTTCCAGCGGAGGAGGTGATAGATGATGCCGTAGGCAAGGAGGAGCAGGATGACGAGAAGGCCCACGATCGCCCATCCCCATTGCGAGAAGATCGCGGAGAATCCGCAGAAAAATGCCGTTGTCTCGCATGGCGCTATCGCGGCGAGCACGCTGAATTTGAGCGACGCGTCGGTATAGTTCCCCGCCTTGTCGAACGCCCGGACGGTGAGCGTCCGCGCGCCGGTCGGCGACTGTGGCGGAAGGACGTACGACGAGCTCCCGTTCGCGATGGACGACGCGTTGAACCAATCGCCGTTGCCGATCTTCACCTCATAATGGTCGATGCCGGACATCGCATCGTTCGCCGCCCATGCAAAAGCGGGTTGGAGGTCGGCAAGGTTCGTGTCGTCGCGTGAGATGACGAACGGCCCGGGCGGCGTCCGGTCAAGCATGATCTGCTGGACCGCCGGCGGCGACCACGCGCTCCCGTTATTGAAGCTCACGAAGAAGTACCATACGCCGTCCGATAATTGCGAGAGGTCGTAGCTTGCCTGCGAAGCCAATCCCTGATTCACATCGGGGAGCTAAAGATTGGGGTTGTTGGAGATCGTGTAATCCACGCCTTCGGCGTTCGCCGGAGTGCTCCAGTTGAATATCACACCATTGATGTTGTACCACGTTCCGTTCGATATGGCCGGAGTGGAGTTGATGATGATCGACGCAGGACCATTCGCGTTGCCAGGAGTGGACACCGTTGAGACTGGCGCGGCGGCGAGCGGCGCGATGGTGAAATTCGCGTTCCCCATTGAAGTGAGGATGTTCGTCCCCTTCCCGTCATTCGCGAGCACCGAGCCAGAAACGAACTTGAGCGCCGCCGCGCCGGTATCCTTCGCTTCGAACCGGATCGTGATGATATTCCCGTTATTTCCCTGAAATCCCGGATTCGGCGACACGCCGCCGAAATCGATCGTGCCGTCCTGGTTCGAGAACGTCGGATTCTGCACCCACAAACTGATGACGGAGTTCGTCTGCGATATCGAAAGCACCTCGAGCTGATTCGTCGGGAACGATACCTCGCCTTGCACGGCGTTCATCGCCTGGTTCGGCGACGACACGAGCACCGACACGCTGAAGCTCCGCCCGGCAAAGTACGTCCCCGATTGCGGGGAAAAAGAAAGCGTGGCCGCGTGGGCATACGCGGGAAGAAAAAAGAAGGCCGCCGCGATGAGCGCCGATACGCCAAGTCCCCGCTTTATGTGTGCCGTCGCCAGCGACGCATCCATATGAATAATAATAGCACGACGATGACGAATAAAATGGCGATGCCAACCAATATCCAGAAATTCCAACTCCTGTACGGATACCGCGCAGGAACTTTTACCACGATGAAGTTCCCGTCATGATCCACCGCCCGCACGTAAATGTCGCTCGACAAGCTTTGGTCTGTCAGCAGATATGGCGAGGTCGCTAAATGCCATGAAGAGCGCGGCTCTACCGATCCGCCACTCGGTACTTCGAGCACCTCATAATGATCAATACCGCTCCCGCTGTCCGTCGTCGTGAACACCAGGAAATATTGTCCATTGAAGATGTTATGGTCGCTCTCGATCTGCGGGGTAAAGGGATTTGGCGCGGAATAATCCACGGACGGCGCGGTAAGTGGCGCGCCGGGCGCGCCCGCAGTAGAGGAACCGGCCGCGCTCACGTTGATCGTCGCACTCCCGAGATCGACGGGAAGCGCCGAACCTGCGCCGTCGTTCGCGAGCACCGTAGCGCTCGCCACCTGCACTGCGCCCGCGCCGCTCGCGAGTGGCAGCAGCTCAAAAGAAAATAACTCTCCGTCCGCGCGAGAGAATCCGCCAGGGATGATCCCCGCGAGGTCGATCGTTCCCGATGCCGAGGCCGCACCGGCGGGCGGATCTATCCACAAACTGACCGCGGACGAACCGTCATTTATCTTTTCCAACCGGAACAGGTTCGGCGGAAAAGTGATCTCCGCTTGCACCGCGTTCGCGCTCGCACCCTGCGTATCAATGGTGACGTTCACCTGCATGGTCTGGCCGACAGACGGCGCGCTGTTTTCAACCGCGATATTGATCGTCGCCGCACTGGCAGTCGCCGCAAATAAAAATGACGAGAAAAAAGCGCCTGCGATACATAATGGCAATGATGCTTTTTTCATTTATCCGGTCCAGTAATATGCCAAGATGCTGAAATCGGCGAGGTCTACGGCGGGCGTGCCATCCAGCAGATAGATCGCGGGCGGGTTCTGCTGCCCGTACCAATACGCCAACACAGAAAAATCCACCAGGTTCACTTTGCAATCATTATTGAAATCCCCTTTTGCCGGGCACGCCGCGACCGCGGACGCGGCGACGTTCGTGTTCCCCACCGTGAACGCCTGCGCGACGCTGTAACTCGATATCAATCCTCCAATCATCGCTTCCGTCTTTGCAATGTGCGAACCCATCTCGAGTTGACTTGTATCGAGGTCGTAGAAATATGTCCCGCTCGCCGTGGAGGTCGTGTTGGCAAAGATCGGCACCGCCGAGTCCACCTCGATCTTTATCGGCGTATTCGGCACCGTCTGTCCGAATATCGCGATGGGATCGCCCTGCTTTACCTCCTGCAGGTCCACGCCGACCGTCGGGGCAAGGAACACATTGCTCACATTCGTGGTCGCTCCCGTCGTAATCGTCACGGGAAAAGTGAACGGGGTGGATTTGCGCCCCTCCGCGTCGGTGGTGTAAAGATAAAAATTATATGACCCATCCGGAAAATCGCTGATCGATCCGGAGAACACGCCGGTCGGATCGGCGATCGTCTGAAGCACTTCCACGCCGTTCTGCAAAATCGTCACTTCGCTCAGCGGATACGCCCAGCCGGTGATCGTCACGTTATTGTTCGTGCTCGCGGGCGGAACATATCCGCTACCGCCGCCTCCGCCTCCCCCACCTCCACCGCCGCCCGAAGAAGGCGGTGCTGCAGGACTCGGCGTCGTGACGCTCGCCTCATTACTATATAAAGAATAGACGCTGCTCGTGAACGCCCGGACCCGGTAAAAATACGTGGTGTTGGCAATGGCGGTGTTATCAACGTACGATGCGACGCCCGTCGCCGTCGTGCCGATCACGGCATACGTCCCACCAACGCCCGTCTTCCGCTCGACGCTAAAGCCGTCTTCTGTGTCATTCGAATTATCGGTCCACGAAAGCGATACTTGGCTCTCCGAGTCGGGTACGGCGGTAAAGTTCGATGGCGCGTCGGGAGCGACGATGATCGTGACGCCGGTGGTGACGTTAGCGGCCCGCGCCTGCGGAAAAGCTAAGAAGAGAACTGCGAGAAAAGGAATAAGATACCATGTGCGCGTGTTCATCCATCGTGTTATTTCCGCTTGCTCCGCCAGATCGCAAGCGCGATCACGATCAGCACGAGCACCAATCCGATCAGGAAGTAGACCCACTCATCCATGATGTAGTTCCACGCCTCCTGATACCATGTGGCCTTGAGCACGTTGAAGATCGCTTTCTGACTCGCGACCACCTGCCCGTTCTTATAGAAGTTCACGACACCCCAGTACTCACCCACGCCCAAGTAGAAATCCAATGGGAACGTCAGGTTATAATCCGCGATAGTGAACGGGGCGGTCGTGGGAAATCCGCTGGACTTTTGGATGTATGCCAACTGCACCGAATCGTACTGGTCGTAAAGCTGATAGGTCGCTCCATCGAACGATTCCGGAACGTTGCCGTCATTTTGGAACTTCACGTGCACGGTCGGGCTCTGCCCCTCCAAAATGTCCGGGAACTGGATCAGCGGTACGCTATATTTTTCAAACGTTCCCGTGCCAATCGTAAGATTGATGGCCACCTGCGCGCCGAGCGCGATCGTCACCTGTCCCGCGGACGACGGCTGCGTGGTGAAGGTGAGATTGCCGCTATATGCGCCGAGCGTCACGTTGGATGGGACACTCACCGTGATCGTGACAGGAAACTGCCGCACGCCCTGCGGGATCACAAAGTTGAATCCTTTATCCAAGGATATCCATGACGCCCCCGGCTGAGGCATCGTAAGGTTCGCCTGGATGTTCAGATCCTGGTTCGGTTGGTCTTGTACGAGGTATACGGTCTGCTGATACTTCGCGCCCGGCACCAAATGATCGGCGTTCAGAAATGGCGGCGAGATGCCGAATGCGGCATGGGTCGGGCTGGCCGGAATAAGAAAAAATAGTGCGAGGAATAACGGAAAGATGAAAATAAGATATTTTACTCGCATGGAATAGGGTGGAAGGAATTACCCTGCGAGTATAGCAGGGTTCGTTCCTATATTGCAAAATGGTTGTCGACGTGATTAGCCATGGAACAAAGCGGAGAATACATTCGTACCGCTATATGTTCCTGTCGGGGTCGCGTTTGGAACTCCGAGACCCCAATAGATGGTGCCCGATACGTTGGTGGTTGAGGTGGGTGCGGTCAATATATAGCCGGCGACGGTCGCGGGGGTCGCGCTCAGCGCGGTCGACGTCCCCGGATAACTGAAGGTCGACGTTGAATATCCCTGCGAACTTGTTGCGATGGAATTCGATCCGGAGGTCAGGGTTGCTTGAGCCGAAAGCTGGAGTGAGCTGGACGAGTTGCCCGCGTTCGCCACCGCCGTAAGTTGGTTGGTCGCACCGGTGTTGGTATTTGCCGTGATCGTTCCGTAGTTGATGGATGACGTCGTGACGTTGATCGCGGTCAGGGTACTCAATGTGACGCCAGCGCTGTCAGCGGTGTTGGTCGTGTTATCGGGTGTCCGGAAAAGGACCGTCGCCATCCAACTCTGTCCGGAGAAGCTTGAGGTAACATCCGTTGCCTGGGCAAAGTACTCGAGCGCAAATGTGGTAGTGGTGTTCTGCGTGCCGCCGGAACATGTGCTTGATGCGGTAAACGCGGTTGCGATATAACAGTCCAGGTTGTTTGCCGTGCCCGAGCACGTAGAGGAAGTGACCCCTGATCGGTAGAGCAACACGGTGGTGGTTCCCGTAGTGATTTCGCTGCATCCGTTCGCATCGCTTATCGTGGCATTCACGTTGATGTTTGTGGTGGTGTTGGGGCTAAGCGTGATTGACGTTCCCCCGTTTACCGATACGCTCGATATGGCGGGTGCGGACGAGCCTACCACCACCTGGCTCGTAAGGTTCGCCGCGAATATCGTCTGCATAACAAAAAAACTGGCAACCAAAAAGGACGTTGTTACGACCAATGCCGAAAGCAAACCCTTGCTTGTTCTCATTGCATTTACTATATCATATGCCGCCGGGCCACACGAGATTTATTGTGGATAACTTATTGGCTGAACGCCGCACTGAAAGTGGTGCTTGCAGTATAGGTCCCTGTAGCGACCCCTGACGGCACCCCTACTCCCCAAAAGATATTACCCTGAACGGCTGTGGTGCTTGTGGGGCTCGGAAGTGTAAATCCCGAGACCGTGGTCAGCGTACCGCTCAGTTGCTGTTCTAATCCGCCAAAGGTGAACGTGGAGGTTGCGTAATGCTGGGAGCTGGTGGCGATCGTACTCGCGCCTTTCACGAATGCCGTCCCGGAGAGCTGCAATGTCGTCGAGGAATTACCGGCATTCTGCACCGTCACCGTCTGGTCCGTCGCGCCGCTGTTCGTATTAGGGTTCAACTTTCCATAATTTATAGAGGACGTAGTGATGTTGATGGCGGTGAGCACGTTCACATTCTCTATGGCCGAACTCGCCGTGGTCGTATTCCCATGGCTATCAGTGATCGTGATGGCGCCCTTCCAGGAATCGGCAGGGTAGCTTGAGGAAGGATTTCCGGTCGATTGGGCGAAGTACCACAGTGGCGCCGAACACGCGACCGTGGTCGTACTGCCGCTAAAACTGCAGCTCGCGCTCGCGACCTGATAACAATCCAAATTGTTCGCGGCGCAACCCGACCCGAGCGACGTGCGATAGATCGTGGATGTGGCGAATGAAATCGGATAGCTTCCCGCGGTCGTGGATGCGGTGACCGATATCGCGGTCGTCGTGTTCGGCGTAAGTGTGATCGCGGAAGAATTATTCAGTGACGTATTGCTGAGCGACGGGTTGCTCGCGGCGCTCGCCGTCACGATCCCCGGATATACCGTATACGCGTCGAGTGGCGAGCCATCCACCCGTGTCGCGCGGAAACAATACGGCGTGTTCGCCGGTGCGCCGTTGTCAAAAAGTGAAAAATCCCACTTGCCATCCTCGCCGTTGCCGATCGCCGATTGGCTATTCGTGAACGGATTGGATTCGTCATATGTTTGGTTATCGACCACGTCGGTCCCATTGATCGGGTCGTTCGCGTCGGCGGTGAGTGCTCCGCCATCCGTCGGAACACTGTTGTGATAAAAGGCGATCGCCGTCGAGGTTGTCACGTCGCTGTACGTTGCTGACGAGCAGGAGGTCGAACTAGCGAACTGAAGATTGAATTGCCGTCCGCTCGGGAAAAGGGTGTCGTTGGATAGTTGTATCAACATGCGTAGCCGGAATGGGGATCCCGTGGATGACAGGGTGGCGGTCGCGTTCTGCGCCGCAAGCGGGCTACCGACGTCCGCCGAATTTTGGTTCGTGAACAGCCGATACGCCGACTGGTTGTATTCCTTCCCGGTCCACGCGGCATACCAGTAGGAGCCGCCTGCTGCATTCGACTCTGCACCGGTGCCCACGGTAAATCCATCGCCCGTGAGATTTATAATATCAACAGTGGAATTGGCGGAGACGCCAAAAACCAATGAGGTGCCAGCCGGCACGGAACTAAAAGTCATGGCAGCATTGACGGCCGTTGTGCGTTTTGTCCAAACGAGGTCTGGCTGAAACCCGAGGCCGGTGACGGTCTGACCGGTGCCATTGCCGGTATAGTTGCCGGTAGCAAACCTTTGGTCGTCCTTAAAGGCAAACCAATTGTAGACCGTGCCGGCCTTATTTGCGTTGGCATTAATACCGAGACTAAAGCTGTTTGTGTTGAGGGATGTAAACTCGGCCCCGGCAGTATTTTGCGCGAGAGCGCTTAAGAACTGGGTAGTGCCTGGCGACATGAGCGACGTCGTCCAGTTTGCCCCCTGCGTGCTTTCGCTTTTTGTAAGAACAAAATCGGGAGCAAAAGGCAGGTTTAAAATACTTCGCGCGATGCCGTTCCCTGTATAGGCGCCGACCACGAACTCCGCGCTCCCTGTATGGGTCTCCTGGCTCCAGGCGTTACCGAAAGCAATCCAGTAATACGTCGATCCGTTCAGATTCGTAGATGAGACGGTGCCTACGCTGAAGCCATCGGAGTCGAGCGTGGTAATACCTCCCGTAAAGTCGGCTGTGGCTTTTGAAAAAACCGCGGTATCGTCCCCGTTCATCTCGCTCGTACGGAAAGCTTCATCCTGTCCCGCGGTGCCTACGAACACGAGATCGGGAGAAAATCCGAGGCCAGTGATCGATTGCCCCGTGCCATTACCGGTATAACTGCCATCGGCTTCGAGGAAAGTGCCCGATGCCGATGCAGACGCCGGAACATCGCCGCCGAATCCCGCCCAATATATAGTGGCGCCCGAACCGTTCGCGCCGGCGGTCGTACCCACGCTGAACCCATCTGAATCAAGCGATGTGATGTTACCCGGGGTATCTTTCGTGTCAGTGAACAAACTGGAGTCGTCACCATCGGACTGGGTAAGTTCGTAGCCCGGCCCCTGTGCAGCACTACTCTTATACATGACGAAGTTCGGCTGGAATCCCATGCCAGTAGTGGATGTTGCCGTTCCGGTACCAATGAACGATCCGACGTTCATTAACCCCGCAACGTCTTTAAAAGCCGCAAACCAATATGTCTTGGCGCTCGTATTCACATCCACCGCCGTGCCGATGGTAAATCCCGTTGGCGAGAAGGAGTTGATATATGTGGTGCTGGTAGTTTGGGCCGTCGCGGAAAAAAATTGCGTGACATTCGTTGCCATAGACGACGACCGCCATACCCCTATTTCGGCAGTTGCGTCGGATTTTTTTACCCACACAAGATTGGGTTGGAATCCTACCGTTGTGATGGCATGGCCAGTTGTCCCGTTTCCGGTATATGACCCCACACAAAATGTGCCCGTCGAGGAACAATCGGATCCGGCAAACGCGATATACGTATAGCGCACCTGGACCGTGTTTACATCTGCGTTGGAGCTTAAGGTAAACCCATCGCTATTGAATGTGATCATGCCCGACGTATCATCCGCGGTTGCGGTGGAAAAGAATGCCGTGTTTGCCGCGGGCATCACTGACGACTTCCACACCGCTCCGACGCCGGCGGCCGTGTCGGCTTTGATAATGATAAGCTGTGGCTGAAATCCAAGTCCGCTGAACGAAATGGTCGCGCCACTTCCTACATAATATCCGGTCTGCATCTGGAAGGTCGAGGCGTTTGCCTTTAAAAGCGAACCGGCAAAAAACAGCACAACAAACACGAGCATCGCTACTATTATTTTTTTAACGAACGATTTTTCCATTGCTCGCTGATTTTTTCCGCTCACTGATTCCCCACCACAAAGTTGAACTGACAGAAATTGGACAGCATCGTTCCGTTCTGCTGGGTCTCCTGATAGATCACAAGCGAATTGAATGACCCTGCGCTCGTAGAGGTCCCGATATCGATATCAAATGATGTGGTAGCCGCTCCCGTTCCACTCGGCCGCTGGATCGTGGATGTCACGCCATAGGGAAGATTTCCCACGGAGAGAGAAAATCCCGAGTTGGCGTAGGACGGTGTCAGTGCGATCTCGTATTGCAATGTTCCTCCCGGCGTGCTTGTTTGCGAGAACGGGGTGATCGCGCACGTTTGTTTTGCGTCCGGATCCACCACTTTTACCGGTGTCGGAGGAGTAAATTTTACGGACGCCACGGCGGGCGACTTTGGCACGGAGGGAGCAGGCGGCGGCGTGAGGGTGATCGGCGCGGGCAACACATAATGCACTTCCATGATCATCCCATCGAGATAGACCGCCGGTATGGGATCCTGCGTGGTCGGGATCCCTTCCACGCGTATCTGCAGATTCTGAAGATCGGTCCAGTCAGTGATGGGCAATGTCACGGTAAAGTCGGATAGGTCTTCCACGTTTACCGTGCCGACGCTCACCCACGCCTGCCCATCGGTGCTATAGCTCACATCCAGGAAATCTTCGTCGGGCGCAGGGGCGGGTGGCGCGAGCGCCGTCGTCGTGGAAGGTGTTGACGAAACGGTCCCCGACGCCGCGGAATCGGCGTCGTCCGGTGTCGTGGTCGGCGGCGCGAGCGAGGCCATGAGCGGCGGACCAAGGATGATGGTCGAACTGATATCGGACGAGGCGTCGGTCTGGGCAAGGGCGGAAGGGATGAATTCTGAAATGAAGGACCGGAACGGGCCGAGCGATGTGGAACTGCCGGTCGTGTCCGCATCTGTGGATGTAGATACGGGCGTTGGTGTTGGTGGAGGGTTTGATGGAGGGGTACTGGTATCCGTAGTGCTCGCCGAATCATCCGGTGAAGAAGACGGCGTGGTAACATCCGGCGTGGAGATTTGCTCCGTCGGCACAGTTGAGGTCGTGGTTGAAGGTGTTGTTGTGGTCAATGTGGGCGCGGGAGGCGGCACTGTCACGGAGGTTGATGCCGCAGTCTCGTCCGACGTCGTCGGAGCGGCGTCATCTGGAGCCGACGTGGATGCCTCTTCCGTGGACGATGGAGTAAACGACGTGTCGGGCAGTGGCTCCGCCTGCCAGACAAGGTTCAAACTCACGTTGGTGAGAATTCCAGACGTTGAAATGCTCGCGGGAACGAATCCCCCGCAATAGATCTCTGTGCCCGAAGCGGCGTATAGCGCGGAGTTGTCAGCCGAAAAAGACGAACTCGCCGACAGGATCGTTTCTGGCGTGCCTTCAGCCGCCGAAGGGTTTTCCCACGTACCCAAGCATGTTGTTGGAGAAAAATCCTGCACTTCTCCTTTGGTAAAAAGTGTTTTAACGCCTACGAAGACCACGACGACCACCGCGGTGATGATAAGTACCAATATCCAGGGATGACGTGATCGAAAACGCGGTCGCAAATTGACCACATTCTTTCCGTAAATGGTTTTGTGCAAAAAATCCTGTTTTTTACGGGTATGCCCTTCTACCGCGTGTACGTCAAAAACGCCTTCCGGACGCTTCTCTCGCCTTGGGGATTTCATACCTGATTATTTTAACATCAAAAAAGCCGCGGTGTCTCATTCCCCAAGGCATGCGTTGAACGCATCCACCTCTGTATTGTAATCGGCTATGGCGGTCTTGGTCTCGATGGTAAGATTGTTGTACTGCGCCGCGAGGTTATTGTAATCCTGCACCTGTGTGTTGTATTGCGGACCGGATTGCGGGCTCATTGCAACGATGGCGGCCTTGTCGGTGGCGAGCTGTGCGGACATCGCGTTGATCTGATTCTCAGAAAGGTTGATGCTCGTCTCCAGATTCGCGTCCGGCGCGGGACAGTCGGAAGCGGGCCTTCCGAACACTTGTACCGCGATCCATGTCTCGACACCCTGGAACATCCCTTCGCGGACGGCGACGCCGATCTGCGTGTAATGCGTATCTAAAATGTTCGCGCGATGGCCGGGGCTGTTCATCCAGGCATTGACCACGCCGGCGTCGCCGGTGTAGAGCCCGAGGGCCAGGTTTTCGCCGAGCGCGAGCGACGCGTATCCGACGCTCGACGCCACCGTGACCGCGCTCTCCCCCGTGGAGGAATTGACGTGCGCAAAATATTGATCGGCGAACATATCGTCGATGCGAAGCGTGGCGACATCATCGAGCGTGGCGTTCTCCACGAGCGGCGGCAGATCACCATTTTGCGCGCGCTGCACATTCGTCTGCGCGATCACGCCCTCAACTGTCAGTGTGTTCGTTTTTTTTGGCGCGGCTTTGACGGACTGTTGCGGCGATGATGACGGTGCGGAAAAATTCTGGCCGAGCTGGGCGCCCACCGACGTCCCCACCGAATTTTCGAACGCAGCGATTTTTTGTAACGGCAGAGAAAGCGATGTCTGAAAATACCACAACGCGACCCCCGTGACGCCCACGATGGCGGTGATGATGATCAGCCGCCGCCGCGCTTTTGTTTTCCGCGACGCAGCGACCGGATCGTGCGAAGGCGGCGTCGGAGGAGTGGCTTGTGGATCGATCTCGTTCAAGGCTAGTTCTTCAGATAACGGCGGACCGCCCAGAAGCTGGAGAGCCCTCCGATGACCACGCCGAAGAGCAATTCATAGACGAAGAGCTGGAGGATGTGCGTATAGAAATATTGGAAGATGTTGAGGCCCGGAATGAACTCGTTCAGATATGGAGAGACGAAATAGAGTATGGGCGCGAAAACAATGAGACTCACGAGCGCGGCGATCAGTCCCCACAGCATGCCTTCCACCACGAACGGGCCGCGCACCAGACTGTTCGATGCGCCCACCACGCGCATCACGCCGATCTCCTCGCGGTTGGAATAGATTGCAAGGCGGATCGTATTGAACATGACGAGTCCCGCGACGAGCGCGAGGAAGATCGTGAGGATCCATCCGCCGATCGAGACATCGCGCACGATCGCGGCCAGGCGATTGATCACGGCCTGGTTCTGCGCATAGCTGATCGTGTCAATGTATGGAGCGAGGTCCGGCGACGTCAAATAGTCGTTGATCGCGCCGTACTGGCTAGGATCCTTTGCCTTGATGTTGAGGGACGCCTCGAGCGGATTCGTATCGAGTTCATTGATGGCCTGACTGACGGTCGGGTCGCTCGCGTGGTTCTGCTGGAACGTGGCAAGCGCCTGATCCTGCGAAATATAATCGACGCTCGCCACCTGGGACAATCCCTCAAGCGACTGCTGGATATTCAGGATCTCGTCCTCTGATGTGTTCGTATTGAAATAGACGCTGATATCGATCTTGTCCTGGATCGCCGCGGCGGCGGCGTGCGTGATGACACCAAAAACGATGAGTCCAAGGAATCCGATCGCTGCGAGCGTCATAATGGCGACCGTCGCCGTGGAAAGCCAGCCGTTGCGCCAGAAGTTCTTGAACCCGAAATGGAAAATGCGTGAGATGATGGTGAACATAGGTTGTTGATAATTATACCAGGATATACTTTCCTTTTTTCTCGTCGCGGATGAGACGGCCCTTATCCAAGGTTATCACCCTTTTCTCCAGGTTGTTGATGACCTCCTTGTCGTGCGTGGCGAGTACCACCGTAGTACCAAGCTGATTGATCTTTTCCAACAACTTGATGATCTCAAACGTGTGGAATGGGTCGAGATTGCCCGTCGGCTCGTCCGCGATCACGACCTCCGGGCGGTGGATCATCGCGCGTGCGATCGCGACGCGCTGGCGCTCACCGCCGGATAGTTCATTTGGAAAATTTTTCATCTTATCCCCCAGCCCCACCATGTCGAGCACCTGCGGCACGAGCTCGGCGATCTCGCGCTGTGGCCGGCCTGCGACCTCGAGCGCGAACGCCACGTTCTCATATGCAGTCTTGGTTGGGAGCAAGCGAAAATCCTGGAATACGACGCCGATGTGGCGGCGGAATGCGGGGAGCTCATTATCCTCCAGCTTGTTCACCTCGTATTGACCGAAAAAAACACGTCCTTTCGACGGTTTTTCTTCCCCGATCAGCAACTTTATAATAGTGGACTTCCCCGCGCCGGAACGGCCCGCGAGGGACACGAACTCACCCGGGTCAATTTGAAAATCAACGTCCTCAAGCGCGACTCCGTGGCCCGTGTAATGTTTTGAAACTCCCTGGAAAACGATCACGTAGTTAATAATACACTATTCTCCCGAAATAATCATTATGGCCTTACCTTCTTTTCTAATTTCGCAATACGGAGCTGGAGATCAACGACGTCGGCACGGGTGTCTGCCTCTTTCATTTCGTCTCTTATCTCTTTGAGTTGTTGAAAGACCATATCAAAATTTCCATGCATCCCCTTCACATCTTTTTCAAGGGCGGTTACCCGATCGGTGAGTGCAAGAAGGTCTTCCTGCTTTGCGGTTGCCATAAATCCTTCCTGGATTTTAATAGCTAAGTTGCCTATGGACGTATCTATCTTTGTATCTATTCTTACCGCCAGATCATCAATGCGCGTGTCCATCTTGACCGCTAGGCCTTCGATACGGGTATCTACCTTCCGCGCCAGATCCTCGATTGTCATCGCTTTCTTGGTTTGTTTTTTATTTATCATCCAACAAGCATAATTGTACCAAAACTAAAGTCAAAAACTTTTTAAGGAAAATTTAATGTTTCATTATGCGCGTTGCCGTGGGATAGCATACCTCTATAAGAATGGATCGTCGGGCGCGATGGGTTCCCGCTGATCCGTCTCATCATCCGTCGCTTTGTGGCAGTTCGAAGCACGCGATGATCAGGGAAATGTATCCACCCGAGAAAATCAACGCCCGATGCAAGTGTTTTCACGAACACCTTGTCGGGGTGCAATTGCAGCTTCAGCCGGTCTTGCAAAAAATAACTTATTTCCAACAGAACGATCCTCAACCAGTCGCGGTTGGGAGACAAGATCACAAAATCATCCGCGTAGCGGATATACTGTTTTGCCTTGAGCGTGTGCTTCACAAATTGATCGAACTCGTTCATATACACGTTTACGAATAACTGCGAGGTGAGATTGCCGAGTGGTAAACCGACGCCGGGGCGCGACGCCGAAAAACTATCGACGATCTCGCGCAGGAGTGAAAGCAACCGCTCATCAGAAATTCGCCGGGCGAAAATATCCATCAACACTTTGTGATCGATATTCGCAAAGAATTTTTTGATATCGCACTTGAGGACCCAACATGTGCGGGTATTGTTCCTGCTTGCGGCGTAGGCAAACGAACGGAATCGATCCATCGCCGCATGGGTTCCCTTCCCGACGCGGCATGAGAAGGAATCGGCGATGAATGTGCGGTCAAAGAATGGATAGAGCACGCGGTAGATCGCGTGATGGAGCAGACGATCGCGCACGGTGGCCTTGTGAATGTTCCGCGGCTTGGGATCAGAGATATTGAACGCCTGATAGCCGTCGTGGCGATAGGTGGCATTCCGCAAATCGTCGCGAAGCGCTAGAATATTATCCATAAGCCGCAGTTGGAATTCCTGCACATCGCGCTTGGCGCGTTTGCCGATGATGAATTCTTCCCACGCGCCCAACAAATTTTCCGCACTGATAATTTCTTCAAACATAATTATAAATATGAATGCACCCTTAACCCCCCCCCCGACACCTCACCCTTCCCATTATCCAACACCTTATTGCCGCGTACAAAACCTGGCATGAATTCCTACCTCACGTACCGAAAGATTCAAGATACTCACTTGGCATAAAGATTGATCGTTTGCTGGTTGAGACGCTTGAGCTTCTCTATTCAGCGAGCTACGCAAAGCCAGATCAAAAATCGTTGCATTTGGAAAAAGCGGCAACACGACTTGATCTCGTGAATTTTTTCCTCCAAGTGATTTGGGAAATAAAGGCACTGGACACAAAAAAGTATATTGCCCTGTCGGAAAAATTGAACGAAATAGGCAAAATGCTTGGCGGATGGATACGACAAACCAATAAAATAAAAGAAAACCCCGCGTGAGCGGGGAAATAAGGAGAGTTTCGGCGGGCGAACACCCAGCGGTTGTCGGGATTCCACATGTTGTCGGGGTTGCCGTTGTTGCTGTTGAGCCACCGGCCATCGTCGTTGTGTTCGACATTGAACACGTTCTGATCGCCGTCGGAATCCGTGAACGTGCGCGATGCCATCTGTTCCACTGCCCCTCGATTACTCTCAGAGCTGTATCGTATTTGAGATCTCCCCTTGTGGGTAATCTTCCAGCATCACGTACCAAGTATCCTTATTTTTTAAGTCTTAAAGAATGACACTGGCGAAAGCCGTAGCCGTCTCCATTCCGCATCCAGTGATACTCGAATTCGGCTGTCCGCAACCCACTGGCTGCATGCCAGCCAACACAGCCGCAGACTTGTTTTGAGCCTACTATCTGATTCCATTTTACCACGCGGGCAAAAAGAAGCCCGCGTCGGAGGTTATCCAAACGCGGGCGAAGTGCTAAGGGGCGAAGGGTCAAACAGGTTTGAGTGACCGAGCGTCCGAGGACTAATTCTGCTTGCGGCGGGCGAACACCCAGCGG
>DATCDU010000024.1:0-15976 GCA_036510525.1 Minisyncoccota bacterium | reverse complement strand
ACCGACACGATTGATTCATCGGCAGAAATCAAAGCACGGGTCCGCGACCTGTGCAATCATTGCTCCGGCGTCATCGGGCAATATAAAAGAGATAAGGATATCGATGAGCTGAGCGAGAATCTCGACAAGGCGTTTCAATCGTTCGATGGCATAATCAAGGAATTGGACGGAAATTCCAAAGAAGGGTCCATGTGGATGTTGCTTATCACGCATGTCGCCGATATGATGGCTGTTGTTGCCTCGAAAAAATGACGTGATGAAATAATCAAGATTCATGGAACTTCTCCACAAGACTATCGTCGATCACAACGACCACCGCAACGACAACGGTGACAAAAAGCCGCTTTTCACAAAAGACCTCCATCCGCATATCGCGTCTTTCCATCGCGAGCAATGGGCGTTCATATCGGACGAGACAATCAAGGAGAACATCGCATATCAGATGCAATACTTGGAGTTCATGATCTGCCTTTACAACGAATACCAAATCTACCTTACGGTGGAATCATTGATCTGCAAGGACATCATGGTCATCGTTGCGGGCGTTGTCGAGGCGGCGCTCTTCGACCTCATCGAGGCGGCGCGGAAAACGATGAATATGCCCATGGAGGACCGCACCGACTTCACAACGCTCCTCGGCATGGGATACCACGAATATAGCTTTCTCACGAAAGACCAGTGGCACTTCTTCCACGACCTCCGCAAGGTGCGGAACTACGTCCATCTCAAAGCTGCTGATTTCAAGGAATATGCCGGGTATACGATCGAGGAGGCGAATAACTGTATCAGAATGCTTGATAAATTTCGTATCGCGATGGCGAAATCTAATTTATAATTGAACCATGAAAGCGCAAGATCGCATCGTGAAAGATTGGCTGTCAAAAATTAGGTCTCGACAGCTTGGCCTGCCTCGCTTCCAGCGATACGAGGCATGGAAATCTTCTATCATCAGCGATTTTTGGACAAGTTTGATGCGAGGGTTGCCCGTGGGCGTATCCTTGATCCTCGAAGTTTCCGGGGAGCCGCCGTTCAAATATCGCTTCATCGCCGGAGCGCCCACGACAGGGGAGCAAGTGAGGGAATTATTATTGGACGGTCAGCAACGACTCACCGCCCTTTGGCGGGCCCTGACGGATGATTACGAAGACCGAACCTATTTGGTCGGCATCGAAACCGAAGACGGTTCCGAGTTCGACATTTTGACATTCGACCGAAGCAAGCACGGCAACAACCTCTCGGTGGTTGGCGAAGCGAGGTATTCAAGAAAAGGGCAGAGATTCCCGTTGTGGGTCGACGATCCCGCCGAATGTTTGAAGCGCGGAAAACTGCCGTTGCGGATTCTCAACCCTGACAACGGGGTCGACTATCAAGACTGGTGCGAGCGCGCAGCGCAAGGTGATACGAAAGTTCAGCTCAAACTCGTTACTACTGTGAACGAACTGCGGAACCGCGTAGAAAATTTCAATATTCCGTATCTTTATCTGCCCGCCGAAACGGAAAAGTCTGTGGTTATCGACGTGTTCATAAAACTGAATACCAGCTACGCAAAACTGACCGTCTTCGACATTCTTGTCGCTCAAGTAGAAGAGGAAGTGGACGCCTCGCTACATGATCTATTAAACACGCTCAAGGCTGATGTTCCGGAGATGAGCGAATATACGGACCTGGACCGCTACGCGCTATCGGTGGCCGCCCTACTCCAAGATAAATTGCCGAACGAGCAGGGCTATCTTTCGCTCAATCTCGCCCAAATGGCAAAAGACTGGCCGCGCATTATCAACGGGAGCAAGGAGTTGGTCGAATTGCTTGAGGGAGATCGCATATATGACAGCAGTCGCTTGCCGACGGAACCGATGATCGCTGCAATCGCCGCATTGCTTGCGGATACGCCGACCGACCCGGACGAGCGCGGCAATCGGCGAATTCTCCTCCGAAAATATATGTGGCACGGATTTTTTACCGCTCGCTACGATCGTTCGGTCGCAACGCGGATTTTGCCAGATTTTCGCGAGTTAAAGAAGGTTATCGACGGAGCATCGTCCGAATCAAGTGTTCCGATTTTTAATGAAGCAGAGCTCCCGCTGCCCACGCTGGACGATATCAAAGAATCTGGATGGCCGAAGACTCGCGATCGATTGGCGCGAGCGATTTTGCTCGCCTCGTTCAGTGGCGGGGCGATAGATTTCGCCGACGCCTCGCCGATCAGTCGAAAGAATATTCTTACGCGGGAATATCACCATTTATTTCCAGTTGCGTTATTAAAAGAGAAAGGACTTTCGGAGAAGGAAATATATCGCGCCTTAAACTGTGTTCTGATCACGTGGAAGACAAATCGAAAAATCTCGCGGAAAGAACCGATTGCTTATCTATTGGAACACGCACAGGCGAGTAGCTTGGGAGAGGCCGAGATTCGGCGAAGGCTTGCGTCGCATTCGGTGGATGACGCATTGATGCGTGCAGGGGATTACGATCAATTTATGAATCAGCGAGCGGAAACAATCCATGCAATCATGATTGAGCTTTGCGGACGAAATTCTGGCCAATCAGCTAAAAAATCAAAAAATAGCGCGAAGTCATAAGGCATTATAGGGCGGCAATTGTCATGCCCAGTTCCTCCGCAACGGATAACACCTTTCCTTCCACCTCATCGTCTTTTACAAGATAACGTGCATAGTTTTCGTCCTTTTCTGAAAATAATGAGAAGTCACCGAAGCCGAACTCATCTGACGGGATGGCAAAAATCTTGCCCAAAGGATCTTCTTTGTCGTCCACTACGCCGATGGCGAACACGAAGCTGCATCCTCGCATTTCCTCGTTGATCACGAAGCACCACTCGGCAACCAGGTCGGTTTTCATGGTAAGGCCGTAGAGTATGGGGAAGTGTTTCAGCGCGAACGAGACTTCGCTGTAATGCATACCCCGTCCCAAAAAGAATTTCACGAGTTCGTCGCGCATACGATGCCGTGCGTTTTGGATTGACAGCGACTTGAACAACCTTCGCGCCGACGCGAGCGCGACGAGGCGCTCCTGAGCCTGTATAAATATATTTGCAGCGACGAGTGCGGGATAGGCGTTTGGTACGATGACCCATTGGTTGCGGGGATTTCGTCGATGGCCTTGCTTGAGGCGATGCCATTTCTTGTTATAAGTCTTGGTGCCCATGTACGTTTCATTCGTGAGGATGTGGAGCACCTTGCGATGATGCCATAGACCGCCATTGGCGGAGGGTATCCCTTTTGCGTTCAGAATGGTCGCGACTTCTTTCAGGGATTTTTGTTCGATTACGAATAAATTGAATATTTCTCGGACGGTATCCGTCGTTTGATCGTTGGCCAGCGTGAACGTCACACGGGCATTGGAAATCGATTTGTGTTCGCCTTTCTTGAGAAGCCGTTCGGGTTTCTTGTCCGCGTCAAGCAACAGGCGA
This sequence comes from Minisyncoccota bacterium, assembly GCA_036510525.1. GTDB lineage: Bacteria > Patescibacteriota > Minisyncoccia > UBA6257 > 2-01-FULL-56-20 > JAKAGE01. Next base: position 12,549 of record DATCDU010000024.1, on the reverse strand, counting down.
GTCATGCCGTAACAAGCGCTGCCTCCTGCGGAGTAGCCCTGCTTCGAAACCTCCACGCAGCCGCGAAACACCTTGTCGCTCAAAGCTCGACTGTACTCAGCCGCCATGTACCGCTTGATCGAGGTATCGAGCGACGACATAAGCTCTTGTCCTTCTTTCGGCCAGCCGCTTGCGACATAGACGATTTTCTTGCCGCGCTTCGTGCAGCGAAACTCGTAATGAGCCGCTTCGTCCGGATTCTGGAATCGTCCCCAGCGAGATTGATCGTAAACGAATACGTAATCAAACGGAGGGGCGTCAGGATTCTCAACCCAGTCTTCGAGAAGGCGCTTGAAGCCGGGACGCGACTCGGGGCCGAGAAGGCCACTCACGCCTTCGTCGGCTTCTTGATGGATAATTTCCACGCCATGCTGCGCGGCAAGCTGGTGAGCGTGTTGGCTTTGGATGGAAACGGAATTTTCTTGTTTGTCTTCCGCCGAATGGCGGTAGTACGCCACGGCCTTCTTTGTCGGTATTGATGATGAAAGTTTGAACATATAGTGATCAGCGTTACAAGCTCTTGTTGAGTAATGCGCGGAATTGAATCATCGCTTTTCTCACCTCCGGCGGAAACGCGACGCCCTCACTCAATCGCTTGCTGGTCTGTCGCATCACGCTTTCGATGTCGCGGATCAGGCTGTCGCGCTTGATCCGGTCGGCGAGTTCTCCAACCTTCATGTCGGGATCGGAAAGATACGCGTAAATTTCCTTTTCATTGTTATGGGCGCGGATAAAAATGATTCCGAGTCGGTTGAAGTCTTTGGCGTTATGAATCACTTGATGTTTTACTCGCGTGAATAGGTTTTTGATGATCTTGTCTTTCGTGAAGTCGCGGATCGGCCGGATTCTCGGTTCGAGCCGTATGAATTCCTCGCGATAGCTCTCCGGGAGGCCGTATTCATCCATGACCTCCTGGTACTTATCGTATTTTTTCTGGAGCTCAAGCGATACGGTCATTGAACTTTCGCTCATATGAAGAAAATCGCCAACTTCTTTTGCGGTCTCAAAACGCTTCAGCGTCTTGATTCCTTTCACCTCGCGGGATCGCTCGGGTGCACGCCAAAGACGGTGATTATTTTCGAGATCGAATCGCATCCGTTTCACGTCTCCCTCGTCGGTGACGGGATGGATATCGCACCGCAGCGATGGCCATTTTAACAATTTTGCTGCTATCAGGCGTCGCTCTCCGGCGATCACGCGGTATTGGTCCTTGCCAATCTTCCGCACCGCGATCGTATTCAACTGCCCGGCGTCCTGCATAGAAAGCATGAGCCGATTTTTCTTGTCGTTCTCGTCGACGCCGAATTCTTTTCTCGGTTGATGCGGGTCTGATTCAATCTGGTCGAGCGGAATGTCTCTCGTGATGATTTCTGAATCTTTCATAATGTTATCGGTTGTAACTGTAGCTTTGATTTATTAACGCCATCACCGTATTCACGTCTTCGCTGCGGTCGAGCTTTATCTCGTAGTCGCCGTTACCCCAGTGGCCGACGGGTTTTGGCTTTGTGAGGTCACGGGCGATGCCTCCCGGGTCGGTTAGCTCGCCGCTCGGGATATTGAGGAAAAGCTTGAGGGAATCTTTTTGTATGGTGATATCCACGAAATTGTTGGTGAGCTTGTAGGCGATATAATGCGCTTTGGGTTCCTCGACGATCGAATCGTCGAGTGCCATAATCTTTTCCCTTAATATTGTGAACAATTCGCGGCCATGGTCGCTCGCTGATTTCAAATGATCTTCGACGGTGTGCTTCACGTGATCCTTGAACTCGCGTTTCTGCTTCTCCGTTTTCTCGAAGATTTCGGATGTCGAGACTTTCACCTTGCGCTGGACCTCAGGCTCGACGAGCAGAATATCTTTCTCGTACAGCCGATAGCGTAGGAGTTCAATGTCAATCGGCAGCAGAGCAACGGTGTCGAGGTCGAACTTGTTGTAACTCTCAGCTACACAGATCACGCGAGGCGATGCCCAATCGACCTCAATAGTTACGCCCGCTTTATGTACCAACGCTTCGAAGTCGGCACGATGGTCAAGGAGCCAGTGAAGGTAGGAAAGGCCTTGGTTGATGACGCTGTCGTTTTGTGTCCGCTTGTATTCGATGATGACGGGCGATCCATTGTTGTCGATGCCGAGTGTGTCGATGCGGCCGCCGAAGCTCGTCGAGTGCTCTGACGCGAGGAACGTGATATTCAAAATTTCCGCAAGGTTTTTTTCGAAGAGCTTTTGCACGCTCTTTTCGAGATCGACTTTGACGGGCGGGATCTTCCTCGCATCGCCGTTGGTTATAGAAAATATTGGCATATGATTGTTTGACAACACAAAACTCCACGCTGGCATGGCACCTTGCGGCACCCATATCCCTTTCGGAACATGACCCCTCGCAGAGTTAGCCAAACGTGGAGTTTGGTATCTGCGAGAGGTAATTTGAGGCCATGCCATATCAAAGGATGTGGTTTAGGCGACAGGCTGATATTCACTTTTCACTCAATAGAATATCAGTATTGACGGATTATAGCAATGCGACGCGAAATTGGCGTAGCGATATTAAAAAATGCGTTGAGTTTTTGCGCGTGCAGGGATATAGTTTTTGAGTAGCGAAAATTTTGGGAGCGTAGAAGCGTGATCTTCGACAACCTTTTGAGGGTCTTGTGAAGGGCTGGACTCCTTTGACCAGTGTGTCATCCATTAAGGTATGACAAATCAAACAGTGGGACAGGCAGGAAGTGGGGCGCAAACGGCAATCCAGGCCCCAATAAAGGTCAAATACGTTCTCTATGCACGGAAAAGCACTGAGAGCGAGGAGAAGCAGGTGCTTTCAATTGACTCCCAAGTCAAAGAGATGCTTCAGCTTGCCGAGCGTGATAGTTTGGAAATCGTAGACATCAGACGAGAGTCTCATTCCGCGAAAGATTCCGGGCAACGGCCCGTCTTCAACGAAATAATTAATGATCTGAAGATCGGTCGATTCAACGGTATTCTCGCGTGGGCACCGGATCGCTTAAGCAGGAACGCCGGGGACTTGGGATCGCTCGTAGATCTTATGGATCAAAAATTACTAGCAGAGGTACGAACCTTCGGCCAGAGATTTACCAACTCACCGAGTGAAAAATTCTTGCTGATGATTCTCGGAGCTCAAGGCAAGCTTGAGAACGACCAGAAGAGCGTGAACGTGAAACGCGGTCTTCGAATGCGTTGCGAGATGGGGCTGTGGCCCGCGCCCGCGCCAACTGGATATTTGAATGAAAAACGAATTGATCGGAAGGGGTATGTTATGGTCGATCCGCAACGCGCCCCAGTTGTGAAGCAAATTTTCGAAAAGATTGCGTACGAGCATTGGTCTGGAAAACGGATATATCATTGGCTCAAGTTTGATATGAATTTCCGGAGCGTGACGAGTAATAAGCCGCTCACGCTGAGTAACATCTATCGAATGCTACAACTCACGTTCTATTATGGATCATTCGAGTATCCGGTCGGCAGCGGCAATTTCTATACAGGGAAGCATGAACCGATCATCACGCGAGAGCTTTTTGAAAAAGCGCACGATCAACTCAAGCGTGACAAGATTGTGCGTGGCGAGAGTAAGGAGTTTGCTTTCACGCGCCTTATGACATGCGGCCTTTGTGGATCGGGTATTACGGCGCAGGAGAAATATAAAGAGATCAAAAGTACGAAGACCACAGCGCGGTATGTTTATTACGGATGCTCGCGAACCAGAGACCTCCAATGTAAAAATAAATATCTTCGGGAAGAGGAATTGGTGGAGCAACTCATTGAGCTTCTCGCCCAGATGGATTTCAACGAGTCCGAGATACGGAAACGCTACAACGAAGAAACCAAACGCAATATGAAATTCCAGCGGTCATTCATGGGCGTCCAGAAAGCTCAGGAGATAGAGGACGAGTTTGATGCCAGGAAATATGCCAGATATGTCCTCCGAGAGGGAACGCCAGGGGAGAAGCGGGAGCTGCTGGGGGCCGTAAAGAGCAAGTTGATTTTAAAGGATAAAAAAATTAGCACAGATAATCTCATAGTCTCACCGAAGACTGTTCTTGAAAAATAAGGTGATTTGAAGGATGATTGGGTGATGATTGGTTGGAATGAAATCCGCGACCGCGCCACAAAGTTTGCCCGTGAATGGGCTGGCGAAACACGTGAAACTGGAGAATACCAAAGCTTTTGGAATGAATTTTTTGACGTCTTCGGCGTTCGCCGCCGCTCAGTTGCCTATTATCAAACAAAAGTTGCTTTACTAAAACAGAAGCGAGGATTTATAGATCTTTTCTGGCCAGGCACATTGCTCGTCGAGCATAAATCTGCCGGAGAAGATCTCGATGCGGCATTCACTCAGGCAACGGATTATTTCGAAGGCCTCTCCGAAGAGGAGCGCCCTCGTTTTGTTATTGTTTCGGATTATGCACGTATTCGTTTATATGACCTCGAAGGCGAAAATGGGAAAATGGAACAGCATGATTTTCTGCTCAAAGAACTGCCGAAGTACGCGAAGCTTTTCGGCTTCATAGCGGGTTATGAAGTGAAAAAATATAGGGAAGAAGATCCTATCAATGTAAAAGCTGTCCAGGCGATTGGAAAACTTCACGATGCTTTGAAGGCGAGCGGTTACGCGGGACATGATCTAGAGCTTTTTCTTACACGGCTTGTGTTTTGCTTTTTTTCAGACGACGCAGGCATTTTTGAAAAAGATCAATTACAAAGTTGGATAGAGTATGAAGCTAAAACGGATGGCTCAGACTTCGGATTGTTATTTCAGGTGCTTGATACTCCGGTCGAAAAGCGACAGAGTACGCTTTCAGAAACTCTCATGACTTTGCAATATGTGAACGGCGGCTTATTCAAGGAGCGCATAAGCATTCCTGTGTTTGACCGGGATATGTGGAAGACACTTCTTGATTGTATGAAGTTTGACTGGAGCAATGTTTCACCAGCAGTTTTCGGCTCGATGTTTCAGTCGGTGATGGACGAGAAAGCTCGCCATGATCTCGGTGCGCATTACACATCGGAAAAGAATATACTCAAAGTTATTGACGGTTTATTTTTAGATGAACTCCATGCCGAGTTTCAAGCTGCGCGGGGGAATAAAACGAAGCTTCTCGTCCTGCGAGACAAAATGGAAAAATTGAAATTCCTTGATCCGGCATGCGGATGTGGAAACTTCTTGGTCGTCGCTTATCGGGAGCTGCGGCGGTTGGAGCTTGAGATTATTAAAGTGCTCTACGCAAAAGAGATAGAGAATTCGCAGTCTCCGCTCTTTGATGCGGCCGCGCTTTCTTCGCTGAATGTAGACATGATGTACGGTATTGAAATTGAGGAATTTCCGGCACGCGTTGCACAACTGGCGCTATGGCTCACCGATCATCAAATGAATCGAGAATTAAGCACGGTTTTGGGCAAACACTATGCTCGTCTACCGCTTGATCATGCCCCGCATATCGTGAACGGTAACGCACTGCAGCTTGATTGGGAGGCTATCGTGCCCAAAAACGAGCTGAGTTATATCATGGGTAACCCGCCATTTTTAGGACATCATCTGCAAACCGAACAACAAAAAGAGGAACTAGAGTCAGCTCTTCATAATTTACCCAATGTCGGCGTGATGGACTTTGTAACAGGATGGTACGCAAAAGCCGCGAGCTACATTCAGGGGACGAAAATTCAATGTGGATTTGTTTCCACAAATTCTATTTCACAGGGTGAGCAGGTCGGCATTTTGTGGGGTGATGTTCTGAGAGGTATGGGGCTATCAATTCATTTTGCCCACCGTACATTCCGTTGGAGTAATGAGGCGCGCGGGAAGGCTGCTGTCTATTGTGTCATCATTGGTTTCGCTACATTTCCAGCGGAGCACCCTCGCCTTTTTGACTATCCCGATATTGGACGCGACCCACATGAAATACCTGTAAAACACATTAATCCTTATTTAGTGGACGCCCCTGATATTCTTATACGTAATCGTAGCCATCCTATTTGTGACGTGCCAGAAATGATGTATGGAAGCAAGCCGACGGATGGCGGATTTTTCTTGTTTTCCGATAAAGAGAAAGAAGCGCTTTTTGCAAAAGAACCAGGTGCTGAAATTTATATTAGAAAATATGTCAGCGGTGAAGATTTTCTCTATGGGGAAAGTCGTTGGTGTTTGTGGCTTGTTGATGCGAAGCCGGAAGATCTACGGAGATTCCCCGAAGTCATGAAGCGTGTAGAAATGGTGAAGAATTTTCGTTTGGCGAGTAAGGCTGCATCGACCCGGAATTATCCTCATCACACGTTATTTCGACAGGTAACCCAGCCGAACGTGGAGTATATTCTTGTTCCAAGTACTACATCTGAAACTCGGAGGTATATTCCGCTCGGCTTTTTGCCTAAGGACGTTATCTTAAGCAACGCATCCTTTGCCATTCCCGGTGCCACGCTTTACCACTTCGGCGTTCTCGAAAGCGAAATGCATATGACGTGGATGCGTGCAGTATGCGGGCGACTAAAGAGCGACTATCGATACTCAAAGGATATTGTATATAATAACTTTCCATGGCCAGTGAAAGTCTCGGCGGGGGACAAGCAAGCTATCGAGCAGGCAGCACAAGGTGTTTTAACTGTGCGTAAAGAATTTCCGAAATCTACGCTGGCAGATTTATATGATCCGCTCACTATGCCTAAAAGCCTACTTGACGCCCACTATGCTCTCGACCGTGCCGTAGATCGCGCATATGCTGCTCCAAATTTTACGACTGAGGCGGCACGATTGGAATTCCTCTTTAAGCTCTATAAAGAATTATCAAATAATAAATAGCTCGTCTCCGCATATTATTTTGACTTGATCAGAGTCAAAGTGCGGGTTCGAATCCGAGGCGGGTGATTCAATCATCACCGGAAAACATTTTCAAAAACCTTTTTAAATCAATGTATGCGGGGCATCGTTTCGAATCCAGGAAAGGTGACCCGTTTTGGACTCGAAATGACGGCACGGGAAGCATTGAAAAATATGGGTCTCGGTGTCCCACGATACTGAGTTGATGGCTGCTGCCGGACTTGGATTCGAACCAAGATGAATGGATTCAGAGTCCACTATCCTACCATTAGATGATCCGGCAATCGTATTGCGAACGTTTCTTATTATACGCAGCAAGCGATTTTTGTCTATGACAGATTCTCCACGAGTGCCACTTCGAGCGGCACGATGGCGAACGGGGAGTAGCGCATCTCCGCATACGCGCGGATGAGTGCCTTGATCATTTTGACGAGCGTGGCTGTGTCGGCACTCGAGCCGAGTGCGATCGCACCAGCGACCTCGTCACGCGTGAGGTCACGCTCCATGATTGTTTTGAGTGACGGATTTACTTTGAGCGAAAGCACTTTGCGCAAATAGTGAATGAGATCTTTTGTGAACTGCACGAGGTTATGGCCTTCTTCGTTCAGGTCACTCAGGTCCGCGAGCGCGCCTTTGACGTCATTCGCGACGATCAGTGCGGCGAGCTCATGCACTTTCTTTAACCCGGTTCGGCCGGTCACACGCTCGGCGTCGGCGAGCGAGATGCCTTTAGCGCTCGCAAGCGATGATATCTGATCCAGTAACGACTCCGCATCGCGGAAGCTTCCTTCAGCCGCAGCGGCAATGAGCTCGATCGCCGCATCATCGATCTTTATCTTTTCCTTCTTTGCGATCGACGTCAGTTTTTCAATGATCGTCGCCTTCGTCAGTTTTTTGAAAACGAATCGTTGCGCGCGGGAAGTGATCGTCGGCGGAAGTTTCTCAAACTCGGTCGTCGCCAAAATAATCACCGCATGCTTGGGCGGTTCCTCCAAAGTTTTAAGCAGGGCGTTGAACGCCGCGCCGGTGAGCATGTGCGCTTCATCTATAATATAGACCTTGTGATCGGCGCTGGCAGGGGATGTGCGGATATTTTCCTTGAGATTGCGGATCTCGTCGATGCCGCGGTTGGATGCCGCGTCGATCTCCACCACGTCGAACGAATTCTGCGCGTCGATCGCCAGACACTCACGGCACTCGTTGCACGGCTCGCCAAGCTTGGCGAATTCCGGATCATCGCGCCGCTTTTCACAGTTCAGCAACTTTGCGATCAGCCGCGCCGTCGTCGTCTTGCCCGTCCCTCGCGCGCCATAAAAGATATATGCCTGTCCGAGTCGCCCCGCCTTCGCGGCGTTCTTAAGAATCTCGACGTTCGTCTCCTGTCCGAGCACGTCGTCCAGCTTCTGCGGGCGGTATTTGCGGTAGAGGGCTTGTGCCATGTGAGACTATTATAACAGCATTATATCCCAATGGATATCAAGATAAAAAAAATGGCAGGGCCCATCTTGAGCACCTGTCATGTATATTTTATTTTTGTGCACTGCGCACGGCCCAGATGCCAACAGCGAACGTAACAATGAGGCCGACGACCAGTACATAGGCATTTGGCCCCAGAAAATAGTTGCCGATCCCAATCACCGCCAGGCCAGCCAAGGGACCAAAGATCATCCCGCGCGAATAACCACTCATGCGAAACTTCTCATATCGAATCGCAGCGACCATCTTAATATCTCCTCAAAGAGCGATGGAGCGATTATCTCATGTAAAAATGAGTTCGTCAATCACTTAAAATTCATTGATTCTCAGGTACCTTTCTCTTATGATAAGCAGATAGCCATCCACCCATGGAATATGAAACGCGCGTAGGGGAGTTTAGCGGCCCACTCGAGAAGCTGCTCACGCTCATCGAGGCGGAGAAAATGGACATCAACGAGGTCAGTCTGGCCAAGGTCACGGACGATTTTTTGCGCTATCTGGAGACGTTTAAAAAGGGAATGACGGAAGACGCGGAAGCCATCGATGCCGACGCGGAAAGAAAATTCCGTGTTGACCTGCGCATCCTGGCCGACTTCGTCTCTGTTGCGAGCAAATTGATATTCCTTAAATCGAAATATTTATTACCGGGACTCGCACTCACGCAAGAAGAAGAGGCGGACATTAAAGATCTCGAGGCGCGTCTGCACATCTATCAGCAACTCAAGCCCGCGATCAAACTTATCAATCAACTTTGGGCTACGAGCCATCATTCCTTCAGTCGCCAATACTTTATTGGAAAAGTGGCCATGCCGGGCCAGACGACATTTTATCCTGGTACCAATTTGGACACGGAGGCACTTACGGCCGCGATGCATGGCATCTTCGACACGATTAAAACTTACGACATCGAGACAGAGACCATCCGTGAAAAGATAGTCACGTTGGAAGAAAAAATTTCCGAAGTGCTCGGCCGCATTCAGAAAGAAGGGGACATGCACTTCAATAATCTGTCCGGCGAGAAATCCCGCGGCGAGATGATCGTGGTGTTCCTCGCGATCCTGCACCTCGCGCGCGAACAGCTCGTGCTCTTGGAGCAGATGGATAATTTTTCTGATATAATGGTGAAGAAAAAATAATTAACTTTTCATGAAAAACGGGCGCGCATCACTTGAGGCATTGCTGTTCATCCACGGGGAACCACTATCGTATAAAAAAATACAGTCGGTTTTGGGAATAGAAAACGACGAGCTTGAAACGATCATTAAAGAACTTCAAACCGATCTCGAGAGCAATGATCGCGGGCTTCAGCTCGTCTCCGATCGTGAAAAGATCCAGCTTGCCACCAAGCCGGAGTTCAACAGTATCCTCGAAAGCTTTATGAAAGAGGAAATTTCCGAGGACCTGACGCCGGCGTCGCTTGAGGCGCTCTCTATTATTGCGTACCTCGGGCCGATCTCCCGGGCGCGGCTGGAATATCTGCGCGGCGTGAACTCGATCGTTATCCTGCGCAGCTTGATGATCCGCGGCCTCGTGGAGCGCTTCTCAGACCCCGAACATCCGTCTGGCTTCCTCTACCGCGGCACATTCGACCTCATGAAGCATCTCGGCATCAAAGAAAAAGGCGAATTGCCAGATTACGAGAAGTTCCAGGAATTATTAAAAGTGTTCGACCAGCCGGCCGCGGAAACGGAACCCGCACAATGAAGCACGCCGAGAAGTTCGTTTTTTTATTTGTCGTGATGGTCGCTGTATTTTTTGCACGGTTCGCGTATCCTACGATCTCCGGCGTCCCATCGCTCGCTGCCGACACGCCCACGCAGACCGCCGACGCGCAGGCCGTGACAGCACCGCCGACGCTCGTACTGCCGCAAACTTCACTGAATGGTGCCGACGTCGCGACCGTCGGAAGTAATGATACTTCTACGAACGCCTCCATTCCTGCCTTCACAAACTCCGCGTATATGGTGGCAAACCTTACGACAGGCAACGTCCTCGCCGGATCGAACATCACAAAGCGATGGCCGACCGCCTCGCTTACGAAGCTCATGACGGCCACGCTCATCCTTGATCAGCTCTCTACGACCACTACGATCACCATCACGCCGCAGATGTTCGCGGCGGACCCGGACGAGCGTACGCTCGCGATCGGTGGCACGTATACTGTCGAAGACCTGCTCCACGTGATGCTCATGCCATCCAGCAATGTGGCTGCGCAGGCGATGGCCGATTATATCGGAGAGGCGCAGTTCATGAGCGAAATGAACCAACGCGCGCAACAGTGGGGGATGACCGATACCTATTTTGCCGATCCCTCCGGCATCTCCGCCGCCAATGAATCAACGGCGACCGACCTCCTTATCCTTGCCCAGCACGTATATGAGAATTATCCGGACATCTTCGCGCTTACGAACACGCCGGTGACGACCATCACCGAGTTGAATTCGGGAAAGAAGGTCACCGTAAAGAGCATCAATCATTTCGCGGGCACGCCGGGATTCGTCGGCGGGAAAACGGGAAACACGGATCAAGCGGATTACAACCTTCTTTCCGTATTCAATGACAATGGCACTCCGATATTCATCGCGGTGCTCGGCGCACCCGCGCTCTCGTTCCAGGATACATCCGCACTCTACGCCTGGTATAAGAACGAATATAAATAAAACCACATGATGCAATCAACATTACTCAGTGAGGCGGTGCGGGTCACCATACTGACCACGATCTCGTTCGTGATCGCGCTCCTCGTCACGCCGCTCTGGTTCAAATTTATCCAGAAGTATAAGTTTGGAAAGCAGCTACGTGACGGCGCCGAGGCGCCCGTGTTCGCCGAACTCCACAAGAACAAGGCGGGGACACCGACGAGCGGCGGCCTCATTATCTGGACCACCGTGATCGGCATGGCGATCATCTTTGATGTGATGCGCCATCTTTTCGGCGGAGGGTGGGCATATTTCAACTTCGTTGATCGCGCACAGACCTATTTGCCGATCGCCGCGTTCCTGATCGCCGCGCTTCTCGGCTTGCTCGATGATTGGCTCGGCGCACTGAAACTTGGCGGCGCTTCCGGCGGAGGCCTGAAGATCCGCCAGAAGGCGATCGTCTACACCCTCATCGCACTCGTCGGCGCCTGGTGGTTCTATTTCCGGTTGGCGTGGAACGTGCTCCAGGTGCCATTCGTCGGTAATGTGACGATCGGCTGGTGGTACATTCCGATTTTCATCTTCATCATCTTCGCTGCAGCATTTTCGGCAAACGAGACGGACGGCCTCGATGGCCTGCTCGGCGGCGTCTCACTCTTTGCATTCGTATCGCTCGCCACGGTGGCGTTCGTACTCCACAGCTATGACCTCGCCGCGTTCTGCGGCGCCGTCATCGGCGCGCTCCTCGCATTCCTCTGGTTCAATATCTATCCCGCAAAGTTTTTCATGGGCGATACCGGCTCAATGTCGCTCGGCATCACGATCGGCGTCATCGCGATGCTTACCAACACCACCCTGATACTGCCGTTCTTCACGATCATTCTCGTGGCGGAATCTTTGTCGGTCATCATTCAGATCACCTCAAAGAAACTGCGCCATGGTAAAAAAGTGTTTCGTTCCACGCCGATTCATCACCACTTCGAGGCGCTCGGCTGGCCGGAGTCGCAGGTGACGATGCGCTTCTGGATCATAAGTGCCGTGTTCTGCGCGCTTGGCTTGGTCATCTTCTTTTTGTCTCACTAATTTAACGGGGATTTAATCGGTCTTGTGCTAGATTTCACCGGTCATTGGGGGCCGTTGGTGAAAGGGTATCACAGCCACCTTGACAGCTGGCAGTTCGGAGCTCGATTCTCCGACGGTCCACCATTGATACCGAATTGACATCCATAACATCGCGCGTATTATGGATAATACAGCTGTAGAGGTGGTGCGGTGCCTCTCACCGTATAACAAATAAAAAGGATCCGCCAACGGGTCTTTTTTATTTATTTGACTATCTCGCAGCATTTGATATACTTTCTCCTATGCCCGAAGACACCGTAGTATCAATGCAAAACAACCAGACGTCCGGATATCCGGCGGAAGGATCCCGCGAAATGATGGATGCGGGTGTTTTTTATGGACGCAAAAAGAGCAAGACGAACCCGAAGATGCGTCCGTTCGTGCTCGCGAATCGCGGCGGAATCGAGATCATCAATCTTCAGAAAACGGAGGAGATGATGGATTTGGCGGCC
>DATCDU010000023.1:0-14593 GCA_036510525.1 Minisyncoccota bacterium | reverse complement strand
TTCATCTTAAGGAGTGGCCCTTGGCTGAGCCTTGCCTCTTTCGCCCATTCGTCGCATTGTAGCGACCAGCAAGGACGCTCTGGACTCCTGCCACCGTTGCGTCATCAATTGTAGTATGACCAACCAAATAAAGGGGTCTGTAGGAGCGGCGACCTCAACCAATCAACCGCTGCCAGTAAAGGTCGCATATTGCTTGTATGCAAGAAAATCAACAGAATCTGAAGAGCAGCAAATACTTTCGATAGATAGCCAGATCAAGGAAATGATCCAGATCGCCGAACGGGACGGGCTTACGATCACCGAGATCCGGAAGGAATCCCACTCGGCAAAGGCAGTCGGCCAACGAGAGGTGTTCAACGAGCTTCTCAAAGATATAAGATCGGGCAAGTTCAATGGCATTCTTACGTGGGCGCCAGATCGGTTGAGCAGAAACGCGGGCGACCTCGGTAGTCTCGTGGATCTCATGGATCAAAAAGCGTTGGCTGAAATTCGCACATTCAGCCAAAAATTCACCAACAATCCAAGCGAGAAATTTATGCTGATGATCCTCTGCTCGACGGCGAAACTGGAGAATGACAACAAGAGCGAAAACGTGAAACGAGGGTTGCGGACACGATGCGAACAGGGACTTCGCCCATCGATGGCTCCGACCGGATATCTGAACGAGAAGCGCAAAGACAAAGCATGTGAAGTGATTGTCGATCCGCAACGTGCGCCAGTGATCAAACAAATGTTTGAGAAGGTGGCGAATGAGCAATGGTCGGGACGGAAGCTTTATGCGTGGCTGCGGCACGAGGTGAAATTCAAAACCGCGACGGGCAAATTCCTTGCGCTCGGCAATATCTATATGCTCCTCAAAAAAACTTTTTACTACGGTGTTTTCGAATATCCCGTCGGGTCGGGAAATTGGTATACCGGGCAACATACCCCGATCATCACAAAAGAGCTGTATGACCGGGTACAAGAACAGCTCGTCCGGAGTGAGATTAATAAGAACAATAAGGAATTTGCGTTCACCCGGCTCATCTCCTGCGGGGTCTGCGGATCGGGAGTCACGGCGTGCGAGAAGTACAAAGACCAGCAGAACGGAGACGTACATCGTTATGTCTATTACCGCTGCACGAAGGCAAAAGACCCCCACTGCCCTGAGGGGTATATAAAAGAAGAGGAAATCATCGAGCAGATCTTGAAAATACTCGATACCCTTGATATCAGTGAGTTGGGTATCAGACAGAAATTCAAGGATGAGATATCGCGATACAACAAGTTTCGGAGAATTGCCTTGGGCAAAAGCAGAGAGAAATCCGATCCCGAGGAATTCGATTCAAAATCCTATGCCGTCTATCTCCTGACCGAAGGATCTATCGCGGAGAAGCGGGAGCTACTTTCAAACCTCAAGAGCAGATTGATCCTCAAGGATAGAGTGGTCACGATAGAAGCCGGAGCGGAAAAATAAATCTATCGTTCCTCACCAGCTATTCTTTAACACTGAACGTTGCAGGTAAAATTCCACCGTTCCGCCAGGCTTCTCCGAGAGATAAATATTGATGGCCAAAATCTTCACCAGCTTTGGTGGTATGCATGAGTTGGGCTGTGTACTTTACTGAAAACGTATCCGATGGGATTATGTCCTGATGAATCCTGATCAGCAAATACAGATCGGCCATTTCTACTGAAGAATATAGCTCTTCATAATCCTGCAAGAACATGGCCATATCCATACCGTCGGTCATGTCGAAGCTCACAAAGACGACGAGCGTAGGGAGGCCTTGATGATTGGCTAATTGAGACATCGCCTTACCGTGATGCCTCTCTAGTTTGCTTCTGTGATTCCGATCCCTCTTTTTTGAAATTGCTGCAAGTTCCTCATATGAGGTCTCCGGATTATACGTTGGCACATTTGCGTCAATGCAGGATTTGACCTCACATATGGCGATGACCTTCCCGGCACTATTCAGGACCTCATAGTCGGGCGTCCTTGTATCCTTAACTTCCAACACTTTCTTGAGCGTCAGAGCATACCAACGCTCGAGCACAATTTTGATTGCCTTTTCACCAAGCTCACTTTGATATTGTTCGAGTTTCTCCATATGGAGAATATTCTCCCTCTGAACTTCCGCCCTTGCAAGGCAGGTTGGCCGATCGCCTGCGCGGGTCATGGACCAACGTCCCTTGAACCGCGCCCTGAGTTGTGCCCCCGCGAAGAATCGAACTTCGATTACAAGATCCGCAATCTTGCGTCCTATCCGTTGAACGACGAGGGCTCCTCGCTGAATAGTACTAAAATCTCAGAAATTTTTCAATGGAATCGATCAGCGTGGGCTGATGCTCGATCTCCTTGAGCACCGTCTTCATGTTCACGCGAAGTTCCCCTACTTTATCCACTGGCACCACGAGCGAGAGCGGCGGGTGGAGGCGTGACCGGAAATAGAGCATGACATCAGCCCACTCCCCATTCTCCACGTCCGTACTCCAACTCTCAAACTCCTTCATGAGATATGACTTATATCCCCCGATATCGAGCGCAGTGTCCGTGAGCGTGAACGTTACCGTTTTCGGCGCCTTGTTCCCCCATACGATAAAAAGCATCTCGGCGATGACGATAAAAAATCCGAAAAGGAAATCCTTCTGCCATACCGAGAACGCAATGATGAGCGCCGCGGCGATGATGGATATCCAATACCACGAGACGTCCTTCTCGCGATACTCGAACTCCGGCCCCTCCCATGTTGTTTCGAACTTTGCCATGCCTCTATTTTACCACAATGATCCCGGATGTGGCGCTTGTGTCTTTAAATAAGAGCGATGAGGCCGGACAAACGCGCGCACAATAGCAATGCTTGCGGCGATAACTCGCGGGTTCCGGGAATTTTGCAAAATACCTGAGAGGATCACCACTCCTTGCTCACTAAACGCGTACGGCAAAGAGCGCCGAGTATTGTTATATTTTGAAATCACAAATTGTGATTTCAAAGCGCTGAATTCGGCAGCATTAAGTTGAAATACGTCCAAGTGTGGAAAACGAGCTCTGTTCCTCTTGAAGGCCTGTACCAGAACGCGCGTCTCGATCCCATAAAGACGGGCAAGATGCATACTCAAAATAACCTTTCTCCCCCTGATAAGAAATACATGTTTCTGCAGTAGCTCTAATAACGCACCTTCCTCTTTGGTCGGCTTTGATCTGGGCGCAGAGAGCGGCAGTCGTTTGGGCATATCCATGTCCATAACCATAGAAGCCGCTCATTAAATATCTTTAAATGAAAATGATGATCCCAACAAAGACGACCGCCTCACGCGGTCGTCTTTGTTCTTAAGATACTGAAGAAGGATCCTTTTTCAGCAATTACAGCACTGCTTCCTTGAGAAGCTTTCCGGCGCGGAACTTCGGTTTGATCGAAGCCTTGATCTGGATCTTTTCGCCGGTCTTTGGGTTGCGGCCCTCGCGCGCGGCGCGCTTGGCGACGCGGAACGTGCCGAATCCGGTGATCGCGACCTCCTCCCCGCGGCCCATGGTCTTTACGATCGTATCAAACACCGCGTCAACCGCCCTCTCTGCAGCTACCTTCGTCTCCATATCGGTGGCCTTCATGACCGCTTCCACTAATCCTTTTTTATTCATGATGATGATAATTAGTTTATTTCGCGACCTTTTGTGCTTTTAGCTCCCCTTTAGTATAGCAAAATCAGGGGTTTTCTGCACAAGGGGTAACGCTCCCCAAAACAAAACAGCCCCGTAGGGCTGTTTTGTTCTCTGATCCGAAAGTCACAAGCTATCGGATCATGTGAGAGAACGACTAGTTCGACAAGCCAGAGATGCTCTGTCCGGCGACCTGAGTTCCCAAGGACGGGCTGAATCCAGTGATCGTCGTTGTGACGCCATCGGACCAGGTGATGTTCTTGAGGATGATCTGGTAGTTACCACCACCAGAGGTCACCGTATTCAGACCAGTCGGAGAAGCCGTCGGCTCTATGAGCAACGTCTTCGTCGAATTCGGAGCAATTGCCTCCGCAAGCGTATTGATGCCATTGAGGCTGATCGTGGTAGAAGCCGTCGACGTAACCGTCGCGCTACCCAAGAGCGTCGTACCATCATAGACCCCGAGGGTCTCTGTGGTGGTCGCTCCGATCAACGAACCGTTGGCCGCAATCGTGATGCTCTTGATCTGGATGCTCTTCACCGCGTTCGCACCAACCGTGAAGTTGAATGCGCCCACCGTGTTACCGACACCCGAGATGGAGGTCGGATTCGAGAACGAACCAGCGCTTATCCCCAACGAGGCCTGGTAGACCGTGAAGAGGTTACCCATGCCACTGCCGATAGCGACCTGTGTCGTCTGCGACTGAGTAGCATTGGTGTACTGGAAGCTCTGGAGGTTATACGCGTGCGCATCGCTTGATGTCGCATACGGATATGCATTCGTATCCGCAACGAGGTTCACGTACACCGTGCCGTTCACAGTGACCGGCTCGGAGATGTTGAATGTCAACACGCCAGCCTGCTCGTTCGCCGTACCCAATGAGTTTCCGCTCGTATCCGTCAACCGATAGTTGATGAGATCCGAAGGACCGGCACCAATGGTCGAAGTGTTCGCCGTGGTGTTGCTGTCCTGGATCACTACCTGTGTCAACGTCTCGTTGCCGTGGTTATCCGCGGCGAACTGGTACTGCGCGACGTTCACGCCCGGCACGTTCATGCCAAGGTAAGACGCCTGCGATGTACCTGCCGAGATCGTACCGGTCAGTGTGCCTCCAGTGTTGAAGGCAACGTCCTGGCCAGGCGTCGAAGAGACAGTGATCGCGTTACCCGACACAGTGTTGGCGTTCACGCTGTACAACGCCGTTACGCCGCCCGCGGTCGTGCTTGCGGTCGCGTTCGCGCTGACGTTTGCGTAAACATCAAGTGTGACGGATCCGTTCGCAGGGATCGCGATAGACGAATTGCCGTTGAAGCTATAGGTGTTGCCATAAGCGACCGTAGCATACGTCTGACCGAGCTGCGTGCTGCCATCCATCACTTCGAGGTTGGTCAGCCAGGTCGGGTGCGCACTAAGAACCGTGCTCGTCACCTGGAGGGTAATGCCCGTCAAATTGATCGAGTTAACCTGTCCGGCGGTGAGCGTGTAGGATCCGATCTTCACCTGCTGAGCACCCGCCGATGCGGACACCGGAGTACCCAAGCCGTAGTTTTCACTTACGCTAAGGTTCGAGTTGCCAGACAAGATGTTGAGGGTGTTACCCGGAACCGGCGAGACCGTCGTGCCGTAGTACGTGGTGTAGCTCTGCGCGGTCGTATTGCCCGTGCCGAACGTCACCGCTATCGTACCTGTTGCGCTTGAAGGAATATCACCATAGACCGTCAAGACGCGAGTCGTGTTGGCCGGAATGATGTAATTCAAGCTGCCACTACCTTCCGCAACGGTGCTTGAACCGGTCGCGAGGGTCGGGCTGACCGTCGTGCCAATCTGGGCACCCTGGTCATCAACCACGCGGAAGTTATTGATTTGCACGCCCGAGTTTCCAGCAATTTTGAAGTCCATTTCATTGAACTTGATGCTGTCACCGGAGGCCAACACATCAAACTTCGCGAGTGCCTGGTTGGTGTTCCCTGCCACCACATTGGTGGTCGGGCTCGCCGCATCCCTGGATGCTACGACACCACCCTGGTTGATCTGGACATTGGAGAAGGTGACCGGGAAGCCAGAATTGTTGGCGAGTCCCTGGATGCTTGCACCGATGCCGACGCCGTAGGTGGTATCTTCCGCCTGGATGTCAGACGATTGCTGAATGGAGAACTGGAACGTGCGACCCACGCCGCCGGTGACGTCCGCGTAGAGCGAAAGTACCGCCGACTGGCCGGAGGTCAACATGAGCGGCGCGCCAGAAAGGTCGAACGTCGCGATGTTGTTGCTGCCAAGCGATGAGAGCGTCGCGCCCAACTGGGTGGAACCATCCATCAACTTGACGTTCTGAAGGTAGCTCGGGGTGACGCTTCCGATGTTCGTGAAGGTCACTGCGTTCACCTTGACCGGATTGTTTCCGGCCAGGACCGTCATCTGGCCGACGAGATCATCAAGCTGGCCCGAGTTCACGGTTGTTGAAGCCGTTGAGGTCGCGCTGGTGATCGTAAGCGTCGCCAAGCCGGTGACGTTCGCAATCGTAAAGTTGCCGCTCTCCAACGGGAAGTTACCCGAGAAGGTTCCGCCGGTTACGTTAGCCGCCGAAGTAAGGCCGATCTGGAAGATGTGGCCTGAGTTCGAGGAGCTCGCGACGTCAGCATTGACGCTAAGCACCAACGTGGAATTCGCCGGGACCGTAAAGAGTCCTGCGCCATTCGAGAAGGTGATCGCGCCATTGTTGAAGCCGAGGTTGGACGCCAACTTGGTCGCGCCACTATAAATGTAGACGTTGTTCAAGTCTTGATCCTGCGAAAGGCCCGTGCGGGTCAAAACCAAGTTCGTGACGGTGACGGGTGTCGCGCCAGCCGTGAAGTCAAGCTTCAAGACCGGAGTGTTCACCGCGCCTCCCGCTACGTTGGTCGAGCGCGGGGTCTGCGCATCAAGCGCAACCGACATCGGAGCGCCTGTCGACACCGTTACGCCCGTGCTGCAAGATGCACCGGTCGTCGGGCTGAAGCCGGACGAGGTTGTGCAACCAGCCGGGAGAGTGCCCGTGGTCGTGCCCGTGGAGCTCATCGAGTTGACGAACGCGCGGGTCTTAGGACCGAAGTAACCTACCGAAGGGGTGATCCCGTTCGCGGCCTGGAACTTTGCGAGCGCTGACGCTGTCAGCGGGCCAAAGTAACCGGTCGGAGCTGAGACCGCCGTGAGATATCCTTTGTTGATCAAAAACTGCTGGAGGGCCGTAACCTGCGCGCCTGTGGAACCAACGGTGAGGTCGCTGGAAAAGTCATAGGTCATGCTGGTCGAGCCACCAGAAGCATTCAATTGAGTCTGGAGTGTTTGGATCTGGGCGAGCAAGGCCGCGATCTGAGCCTGAAGGCTCGACGTGGTCTGTGCGCTTGCCACAGGTACCAATGCAGCCGCTCCTACCATCCACAATACTGTGGTGGCGGTGAGTGCCGCTGAAACCAATTTTTTAGAATTCATTTTTATTTAATTTATCGATTAATTATTGGTATCGACCTGTGAGTTCTTTATGAACTCTTTAGCCGTCGACCTTTCCGTGCACCAAATCACGTTTTTGTTTTTTTGTTGTTCAGGACCGTTTCCGGCACTTCACTCTATTCGCTCGAGCGGCCGCCTCGTGAGGGAAAGCGACGACCGATCAAATAGAAGAGAGTGGCGAAAACGGGGTTGATTGTTAAAAAAGAAAAAACTCGCTTTTGGCGAGGCTGAAATGAACAAACAAGAAGTTCGACCATAAAAAGTCTCCTCTCCTGCCTGCTACTTGCGGTTCAGCCTCACACCGAACCTTCTACTATTATACCGCATGTACTACGCGTGCTGCCGCGGAAAAGGTGTGGAAAAGTATCTTACCATCCTTTCTCCTGACACATAGATAGAACGTCCCACTGGGCGAAAGGTTACCCTGCCGCCGGAATCTGGGCCATGGCGTTCGCACGATAAAATACCGACGGTCCGGCATTGCCGACCCGCTCAACAAGTCCCTGTTCAAGAAGGGTTTGGAGATCGTAGCGGATCGTTCGCTCACTGATATTCGGCAAAACATCCTGAATCTCCTTTAATCGGCAATTGCCGGATTGCCGAATACGTTCCAGTATGGTTCTTTGCCGGATTGCCGAATCATTTGCCGATTGTCGGATTGCCGGTTCGGATTCCATTGCCGATTCTCGAACCGCAGTCACCGCCGATGGCGTTACTGCGGGTGCCACTGCTGCCGAATGCTCGGCGATCTCCGGCTTGGAAAATATTTCGGCAACGTTTACCTCATCGGTCTTAACAGCAGCCTTCCGCTCCACGATTGCCGCATCGAGCGCGTAGATCTCTCGCATCATCACATCCACATTCGGGCTACCGATAATTCCCACGTCTCCCCCGAACTTGACGAGGCATTCCATCACCCGGAGGGACCGCTCGGCGGCGGCATAGTCCTCTGCGGCGGCGGCGCTGAGAAGTGCGGTGCCGGATGCCCGGAGCGATTCGGCAAAGTCCTTTTCCTGCATCTGGGCCGCAAGGCGGAACAGGGCGTAGGCGATCTCATACGCTTTCGTCAGGATAAAGCGTTCTTTGCTGGTCTCTTTCATATGCCGGATTATAATCCGGCAATCCGGCAATTGCAAGGTTCTGGCGCTAGAGTACCCAGCGCGCGGATGCGGCCACTATCACGAGCAACGAAAAGATCACGCTTCCAGCGGCGAGCGCCTTTGCCCGCGTAAGCTCGCCAAAGACATACTGCGGCACAAGATCGATCAAAATAGCGGCCATGAGGAAGATGATCGCGGATTGATAGAGAAAATCGAGAGGAAGGAAAAGCCCCACGATAAGCAATTGCCACATGAGTACGAACGTCATCCAGCCGAGCATACGGCGGAACGGATGCGGTGCTTCGGAAAAATTCTTCACGAAGCTCGCGGCCATCGCGCTTATCGCCACCGCCCCGATCAACCCATAGAAAAATGCCCGCAATCCGAACGACCCCCCGACGTCAAGGAAAAAACTCCGCAACAGCAGATACGTCAACACGAGCATGAGTATCTCGTACGCAGACCGCCGGTCGATGATGAGGAGGTCTTTTATAAGAAGGATGAAGTAAAAAATGGCGGCGGAGATGATCATATCAACGATCCCCGGGCTTTCAAGCAATGATATCAAGAGCAATACGAAAAAGGGCGCCGAAACCTTTCCGGTGCCCGTGATCGGGATGAAATAGAGATAGAGTGCGATGATGAGGAACAGCCAGAACGGCAATACCCACCATGCGACGCCAAAAATGACGGCCTTAAGAACTAAAGACCAGCTCGTTCGCTTTGAAATTGACCTTAACTTTTCCACCATCTTTGAATTCGCCGCGGATGATCTTATCCGCCAGCTTATCAAGGATAACCTTCTGCATCAATCGCTTCAAGGGGCGCGCGCCGTATTCGGCGCTGAACCCTTCTTTTGCAATGTGGGCGCGCGCCGCGGGCTCGATCTCAAGCTTGATATGCCGATCCGCAAGGCGCTTCTCTATAAGCTTGATCTGAATTTCCACGATCTTGCCGATGTCCGCCTTGTGGAGTGGGTTAAAGATGACGACGTCATCAATGCGGTTCAAAAACTCCGGACGGAAGCTGCCGCGCAGAGCTTCCATCACTTTTTCGCGATAATCCCCTTCCTCAAGCGACGCCTGCTGGCTTTCCGCGCTAAACCCGATGCGTGACATGGCCTTCAGGTACTCGCTGCCGACATTCGACGTCATAATGATGATGGAGTTCTTAAAGTTCACCGTTTTGCCTTTACTGTCGGTGAGTCGCCCGTTGTCCAACACCTGCAGGAGCAGGTTGAACACCTCCGGATGTGCTTTTTCGATCTCATCAAAAAGAATAAGGCTGTAGGGCCGGTGACGAAGGATCTCTGTGAGTTGGCCTCCCTCTTCGTGGCCGACGTAGCCCGGGGGCGATCCAATCAAGCGGCTGACTGCGTGCCTCTCCATGTATTCCGACATATCCACGCGCACGAGCGCCTTTTCGTCGTTGAACATGAATTCCGCGAGCGTCCGGGCGAGCTCCGTCTTGCCCACACCCGTAGGGCCAAGGAACATGAATGAGCCGATTGGGCGGTTTTCGTCCGAAAGCCCGGCGCGGGAACGGCGTAGCGCCGATGCCACCGAGGCGATCGCCTCGTCCTGGCCGATCACCCGCTCGCGCAACACGTCCTCAATGCGGATAAGTTTGTCGGCGTCGGTCTCAAGCATCCGCTTGATCGGAATGCCGGTCCACTGTGCGACGACAGCCGCAACGTCCTCTTTATCCACGGATTCCTTGAGGAAACGATCGCTCGCGGCCGTGCTGGCTTTCTTGCCTTTTGCCGCCGCCGGTCCGCCAAAGTTCTTCTTCTCGAACATCTGAAAATCCTTTTCTGATGCGGGCAGTTCGCCATACATGATCTGCGCGACGCGCTCAAGATTGCCTTCGCGTTCTGCGATCTCGGCCTCGCGCTTTAAATTGTCTACCTTTTGGCGAAGCTGATGGAGGGTCTCGAATTTTATCTTTTCCGAGTGCCACTTGCTTGAAAGCTCGTCATTCTGCGTTTTTAATTTCGCGAGTTCCTTATCGATCTCTTTGATACGCTCAGCGGTGATCGTTTTCTGTCCCTCCTGCGAGAGCGCCTGCTTTTCTATCTCCAAGCGCGTGATCTCGCGGCGCGCCTTATCGATCTCCTTCGGCAAACTCTCCGACTCCAACCGGCGCGCCGCGGCGGCCTCGTCGATAAGATCGACGGCCTTGTCCGGCAAGAAGCGGTCGGTGATGTAGCGGGCAGAAAGATTGACGGCCTCCACGATCGCCTCGTCGCTGATGCGCATGCCATGATGGATCTCATACTTCTCTTTAAGCCCACGCAAGATCGAGATCGAGTCCTCGATCGTCGGCTCCTCTACTATAATAGGCTGGAAGCGCCGCTCGAGCGCCGGATCCTTCTCTATATACTTCTGATATTCACGAATCGTGGTCGCGCCGATCGCGTGGAGCTCGCCGCGCGCGAGAGCGGGCTTGAGCAAATTGGACGCATCAATCGCGCCTTCTGCGGCGCCCGCACCAACGATCGTGTGAATCTCATCTATGAATAGGATAATATTGCCCGAAGCGTTCTTCACCTCCTTCATGAAGGCTTTCAAACGGTCTTCAAACTCCCCACGGAACTTCGTTCCGGCGATGAGCGATCCGAGGTCTAACATCAATACCTGCTTGCCTTTTAAGAGCTCCGGCACGTCTCCGGCAGCGATGCGCTGGGCCAATCCTTCAACAATGGCGGTTTTCCCTACGCCCGGCTCGCCGATAAGGCACGGATTGTTCTTGGTGCGGCGCGAAAGCACCTGCATGAGCCGGCGCAACTCTTCCTCGCGGCCGATCACCGGATCCAATTCCCCCGCCTTTGCTTTGTCGCTCAGATTGATCGCATATTTCTCCAACACCTGGAACTTACTCTCCGGCGTCTCGTCCGTCACGCGCGTGGAGCCGCGAAGCTGGGCGAGCACCCGGAACGCACTCTCGCGGCGAACGCCGAACTTCTCAAGTAAGGACTTTGCGGTGCCGTTTACGTCGAGCAGTGCGAGCAAAAGATGCTCGCATGAGACGAACTCGTCTTTCTGTTGGGCGGCAACTTTCGCCGCCTGATCGAGCACTTTCATCAGCTCCTGTGAAAGATAGAGCTGGCCGAGCGCCGAATTGCTGACGATAGGCGGAATGCGATCGAGCTCCACCTCGATCTGCTCGTCGAGTTCTTCAAGATTGACGCCTGAGCGCTCCAATACTGGGATGACGAGCGACTGCTCGTCCTCGATCAGCGCTGCAAGCAGATGCACCGACTTCAACTCGCCATGATTCTTCTTTGCCGCGATCTCCTGCGCGTTTTGCAATGCCTCCTGTGCTTTTATGGTGAAACGATGAAAGTTTGGCATTTCTGAGTTTGGTTTTATTCCTAATAATACGCCGCGGGAGGTTAAAAAGTTCTTAAATGGAAGTTAAAACTTCCTTAACTAAGTATACCTCTAATACCCTGCTGAACCCTGATATTTATCAATTATAGCCGAAAAACGCCTATTGTCAATCTCAAGGGTAGATTGCTAATGGTGTCCTCGCTCACAATCCCTTCATTCGCTTGCCAGCTTGTTCCACAGCGAATCAAAGATCAACTTCTGCGTCTCGGCAAGACCGGCATCCTCGATGACGACGCTATGCGGCCGGCCCTGGCTGAGCGATATGATGGCCATCTTTTTGGCATAGACGATGATATACGCGGGTGCGCCACGCTTCGTGGTGATCCACCGGCGCTCGTCGAGCCCGCGCATGTCGCCACCAGCCCCGATCGCAATGACCTTCGCCTTGATCTTTGCCTTGATACGACGCTCCGAAAAACTGCTGAAGTTGTAGTAGAGATACTCCCGGATGTTCGCCGCGGAATACACGCGATACACCTTATCCGCTTCGTTCGTCATCGTTTTCAAAACATCCTCGAGCACGAGGCGCGTGCCGGTATGTCCGTCGTGGATCTTGATGATCGGGTCCTCGCGCTTCGTGGCATAGAACGCCTCGAGCGCCGGAAGCGACTTCGTCAGTTCCTTACGCATGCCGACCAGTTTCTGCCGCTCATCTTTGAAAAACGTTTTTAAAATCGACGGGTCTTCCGGAACGAATTGCTGTCTCTTTTTCTTTTGCGAGTGGCTCACGAGACCGCGATCGGATAATTCTTTCAGGGCCTCGTACACCGTGCCACGATTGATCCCCGTATCCCCGGCGATCTGGCGTATGGAGCCGGAACCGTTCTTTAAAAGATGGAGGTAGACCTTTTCTTCGTTGTCCGAGAACCCGAGCTGTTCGAATATTTTCATGTGTTTGATATTTTTTTATTGTGCGACCATACCATCCAGCCTACCGCGTTCATGACAACTGTCAAATGTTTTATTGACAATAAAATTGACAACGCGGGGTGAATAAAAAAAGAGGGCCCGCTGATGTTCAGCCAGCCCCCGGCAGTATCTCCCCTGCGAGAGATGCCTTCCTACGCTCGATCTGAGTAATGTGTCTTACTTCATAGAGCTGCACCCGCAGCCATTGATACGATATGGTGGGCGACAATGTGCCATCCGGAAGTATCGTATATCTATTTTCGGTAAGAACCTGGTTCACTTTCGCCATTGCTTCATCGTCATCCTTGGCTTCAAACTGCAAGTCAACCTCCAAGTTAAGGCCGGTATCCTGAGTATCACATTTGAAACAACTGTAGCCAACAAGCTGATATCGCATGATGAGCAACCCTCCATGTGC
The DNA here is from genome assembly GCA_036510525.1 of Minisyncoccota bacterium. Taxonomy (GTDB): domain Bacteria; phylum Patescibacteriota; class Minisyncoccia; order UBA6257; family 2-01-FULL-56-20; genus JAKAGE01. Next base: position 1,650 of record DATCDU010000023.1, on the reverse strand, counting down.
TCATCGTATTATGGAGCAGTCGGCGTTTTCACCAAGGGCCTTGTTGTCAAATAAAATGACAATGTTTCCATCTTTTATTGATAATAATTTTGACAATAATGCTCTTGGCCGAAAGTCTACAAAATATATGCTGAAGGAAGTTTTTTAAAATTTGATGGACAAGGAGAGCGGCATGCTTCGTCTTATCGTCAACTGTACACAGCCGTTACTCCCGAATGCTGGAGAAAGTACTTTGTGGGTAGCATTTCTGGATCTCAACGGGGTCGCATATTTCGAAGAGTGTGCTTCAGAAGAACTGGCCGAGAAGGCTGCCGAACCATGGCTTTCAAAAGCCAAAAAAACACTATCCGAATAAAAAATGGAGTGCGGCCATCTACGAAATCCGAAAGAGAGTGGAATTTATGCCCTAGTATCGGGCCGCAAAACACGCGGCCCATTTTTATTTTGCGAGCGCTCTTTCTATGATCCTGACTGCAGTGACGATATGACGTTTCGTTGTTCCTTTTCCCAAACTGAACCGGATGCTCGACGCCGCTCGCGCTTTGTCATATCCCAACGCCTCAATCACATATGAAGATTCAACGGCGCGCGAACGACATGCGGAGCCGGATGATGCGGCGAGCCCAGCGCGATCAAAGCGCGTGAGGAGGTCCTGCGCGGCATGGCCGGGAAAATAAATATTCAGAATATGCGGTGCTTTTGCGTCGCCTGCCGGGCCGTTGATCTCCGCGGCCGGCGCGATACTCTTTATGCGCCGCCACAATTCGTCGCGCAACGCAGTAATGCGCGTCGCGGTCTTCCCGCGCTCAGCGGCCGCGAGCTGCGCAGCCTTTGCGAATCCAACGATGCTCGGCACATTCTCCGTCCCCGAGCGCAATCCGAATTCCTGGCCGCCGCCGCTCACTTGCCCGACCAATGGAACGCGCTGCCGAACATAGAGCGCGCCGACTCCTTTCGGCCCATACATCTTGTGGCCCGAGAGGGTCATCATATCCACACCGAGCAGTTCCACGTCACAATATAGATAGGCGAAGGATTGTGCCGCGTCGGTGTGAAAGAGCGGATATTCGGGTCGGCGTGATTCCTTGCGGAACGCGTCGATCATGAACTTTATCTCGCGGAGTGGCTGGATCGTTCCGGTCTCGTTGTTCACGTGCATCACGGATATCACAACTGTGTGTTCATTCAACGCATCCTTTAACGCGACGATATCTATAACGCCCTCCTTGTTGACCGGCAACTTTATGACCTCCGCGCCCTGCTGTTCCAAGATCTTTGCGGTCTCAAAGACCGATTCGTGTTCGATGGCGGAGATGATGATGCGCGGACGGGCGCTGGTATCCGCACCTTCGCCCGTAAGATGATTTTTCTTATAAAATTCCACCGCCCCCCGAAGCGCGAGATTGTTGGCCTCGGTGGCACCACTCGTAAAGATGACCTCACGGAAATGTTTCGCGCCAATCAACTTGCCGATGTTCTCGCGCGCGGCATCCACCGCGGCGATCGCCTTCTGGCCGAACGAATGGAGCGAGCCGGGATTTCCGAACTCGCGTGAAAAATACGGGCGCATCGCACGAAGGACGCGCGGGCCGACGGGCGTCGAAGCCGCATGGTCAAAGTAAAGTCGGCGCATAGATAGTGATAGATATA
>DATCDU010000022.1:0-23206 GCA_036510525.1 Minisyncoccota bacterium | reverse complement strand
TGATCTGTAGTTCCGGAGTGGGCGTGGACGTCACCGCGAACAAGTTTCCGGGCGTGCGCTCCGCGCTCGCGATGTCGGTGGAGCATATCCGCGCAGCCAGGAACGACGACGACGTGAACGTCCTTTCGCTCGCTTCCGATTTCATAAAGCCGGAGGACGCGCTTGCCATCGCGCATACCTTTCTTGCCACGCCATTCGACTCGGAGGCGCGGCGCGTGCGTCGCCTTGAAAAGATCGCAAAGATCGAAAAAGAAAATTAGCATCCGCGACCGATGAAAGTGATCCCCGTCATCAATTGTCCGGACGTCGAGTGTGTGCAAAAAAAACTCGAGATCGCGAAGACATTTTTAAAAGAAGGCGACCTTGTGCACCTTGACGCGACCGACGGATCGTTCGCGCCAAACAAGACATGGGCGGACCCGCTCGAATGGGTAAAGCTCAAGTCGCCATTTGGCCTGGAGGTGCACTTGATGGTAGATCATCCTGAAGAATACGCTGACGATTGGCTTGCCGCAGGCGCGCGCCGCTTGATCGTGCACGCGGAGTCGCTCAGCGCGCAGTCCATGCATCAGATCCTCGGTGCCGCTGAACGCTATAAGGCGGAGATCATGCTCTCATCAAAACCCGAATCTGAGGCGGAAGATATTGCGCATTATATAAAACACTTCCATTCATTCCAGGTGCTCGCGGTCGAGCCGGGGCCCGCGGGGCAGATATATCTGCCGTTTACGGACGACAAGATCCGTTTTTTGAGGGAAGAATCCCCGAATGCTACAATTGAAGTGGATGGGGGAATGAGTCCGCTCACGGTATGGCGCGTGAAGGAGCTGGGTGCTGACACGATCGTCTCGTCGAGCTATATTTTTGGGAGTGCCGACCCCAAGCATGCGTACCAGGAACTGTCGGATATCTAATTAAATCGATTTTTAATAATTATGGAACCGCTCACCGACAAAAAATTGAAGGACATGGAGGTTATGGCCACGCGCTTGCGCGAGGACGTCATCAAGATGGTCTCGCACGCGGGGTCCGGCCACATCGCCGGGCCGCTCGACATGGCGGAGATCTTCACCGCGTTCTATTTCCATATTTTGCGTCACGATCCGAAGAACCCGCATTGGCCGGACCGCGACCGCCTCGTGCTCTCGAACGGCCATATCTGCCCGGTGCAGTACGCCGCGCTCGCGCACGCGGGATATTTCCCGGTAGAAGAATTGAAAACGCTACGCCAGTTGGGAACCCGCCTGCAGGGCCATCCGCACCGCGGCACACTGCCCGGCATTGAGACCACATCCGGGCCGCTCGGCGAGGGTATTTCACAGGCGAGCGGTATCGCGCTCGCGGCACGCCTCGATAAGAAAAAATATCAGGTGTATTGCCTCACCTCCGACGGCGAGCATCAGGAAGGCAACACGTGGGAAGCGGTAATGTTCGCGGGAAAGAACGGCCTCAGCAACCTCACCGTCGTGGTGGATCGCAACAACATCCAGATCGACGGCTTTACGGAGAAGATCATGCCGCTCGAACCGTTCGCGGATAAATATAGGGCGTTCGGTTGGTATGTGATCGAGATCGATGGTCACAACTTCGAAGAGATCATCGCCGCCGCGGCCGAGGCGCGCGCGATCCACGAGCAGCCGACGGTGATCATCGCGCACACGATACCGGGCAAAGGCGTGGACTTCATGGAGAACGATTATCTCTGGCACTCCAAGCCCTTCAAGCCAGGCGAGGCCGAGAAAGCGCTCGACGAATTGCGTACGCTTCAACATAAAATAACCAGCGAACATCAATAAAAATATGAAAGTAGTGAACTTTGTGCTCGGGCTCGCAACCGCTGTCATCCTGGCCGCTCTCATCTCGCTCGGCATCGCGGCATTCTATCCTGCGCCGGTCGCGCCGACGTATCCCAATACTCCGGTCGCAACGCCGGTCGTACCATGCGCATCCGCCGACACGGCGTGCATGCAGAACAACGCCAAGATAGAAGCGCAACAACAAGCCATCCAGGATCAATACAACAATGCGGAGACCGTGTATACCAACGAGATGAATATCTATGATAAGAATCTTTTCATCATCGCCAATATCATCGGCATCGTCGTATTTGCCATCGGGTTCTGGCTGATATTCGGTGGCTTGGCGCTCGCATCAAATGCCGTCCCCGTCGGCATCATGCTCGCGGGGCTGTGGAGCATCATCTATGGTTACGCGCGCGGGTGGGGGAGTATCGATGATCAGCTGAAATTTTTCGTTGGTCTTGTGATCGCGGTGCTCGTGATCGGCGGCAGTATGTGGCTGATGCAGCGCTATCAAAGGAATCATTCCATAAAAGCGTGATTGACCGGAAGGAACTATGGGCGGGCCTGATCGTCGTCGTCGCAGTCAGCGCGATACTGATATACGTCGCGTCGCGCGCGATCGGACAGGTGGCGTTACTGCAACAGCAGAACGATAGCGCCGTGAACGCGATCAACACCGCTTCGTGGCCGATCTATCACAATGCACAATTCGGGTTCTCGCTCCAATATCCTCCGAATTGGCAGTTATTCACGAGCGGCCTCTCCGCGAACACGCCGTTCGTCGCGCTCGGGAATCCGCTGAACGGGACGACCACGTACACGATGGAGATTTTCATCGAGCAGAACCCGCAATCGCTCTCTTCGGGAGAATATGTCCATCAACTATTGGACGCCGACCATGCGCAGGATGCAGCGAACGCGAAGGACGGTCCGGCGCCAGCGGTGACGCCGCAGTTCAAATCCAACTACGTCACATCAGTGGATGGCAATGACGCGTATGAGCTCTTTGATGTTTTTGAGTTCGACCACAACGCAGAACAGGTGTACGTGGCGAACGGCGCGACCACACTCCACTTCGACTTCCCGGTGGCGGACGCGAATCCCAACATTGCGTCGCCTGCCAACAACAATGCGATCGCGCATCTCATATTGGACACACTCACGCTTTAGGCGCTTTAGCGTCCGTCATCGGCCGGAGTAATATGCTAAAATTGGATTATGTTGAATCCTGAGGCAAAACTGAATCCGAAGCTTTTTGATGACGATGTGGCGATGGCACCGACGCGCGACGGGTTCGGCACCGGACTCGTGGCCGCCGGGGACGCGGACCGGAATGTCGTCGCACTGTGCGCCGACCTTATGGAATCCACGCGCGTAATGGCTTTTGTGGAAAAATATCCCGAGCGGTTCTTTGAACTTGGCGTTGCCGAACAGAACATGGCGACGGTCGCCGCCGGACTTGGCGTGAGCGGCAAGATTCCGTTCATCGCGTCATACGCCACGTTCTCTCCGGGCCGCAACTGGGAGCAGATCCGCACCACGATCGCGTACAACGACGCGAATGTGAAGATCGCGGGTCATCACGCGGGCATCTCCGTCGGCCCTGACGGCGCTACGCATCAGGCCACCGAAGACATCGCCATCATGCGCGCGATGCCGAATATGAAAGTGTTTGTTCCATGCGACGCTGTGGAAGCGCGCAAAGCGACGCTCGCTGCCGCACAAATATACGGCCCGATCTATATGCGGTTCCAGCGTGAGAAGACGCCGGTCATGACGACGGACGAGACGCCGTTCATCCCTGGCAAAGCGCAGGTCCTGTGGCAGTCCAAGAAACCGGACGTGCTGATCATCGGCTGCGGCGGATTGCTGTACAATGCGCTTCTTGCCGCGCGTGAATTAGAAGAAGAAAAGATCGGCGCGGTCGTATTGAACTGTGCGAGCGTGAAGCCGATCGACGAGAAGACGATCGTGGAACTGGCGAAAAAGATCGGCGCGGTAGTGACGGTGGAAGAGCATCAGGTGCACGGCGGCCTGGGCGGCGCGGTCGCGGAGGTGCTCGCGAAGCACGCGCCGACGCCGATCGAGTTTATCGGCATGCAGGACATGTTCGGCGAGTCGGGCGCGCCGGCAGAGCTCATCAAGAAATTCGGCATGACGCCGAAAGACATCGCAGCGGCGGCAAAACGCGCGATACGCCGGGCAAAATAGGGTATGATAAATATATGAAACAGAAATACGACGTGGTGTGCATCGGGGACGTGGTGATGGATGCGTTCATCGGATTAAAAGAGGCAAAAGTGGAATGGGATGCGGCACACGAGCATCCGCGGCTCTCGATGTCATTCGCGGACAAGATCCCATATGAGTCGCTTACCGTGGCGACCGCGGTGGGGAACGCGTCGAACGTCGCTGTCGGCGCGGCGCGCCTTGGTCTTAACACCGCGATCATCGCCTCGATCGGAGGCGACCATTACGGCACGCAGGTGCTCGACCATTATCATAAAGAAGGGGTAAGCACGGAATACGTCAAGATCAACAAGAGCAAACCCACCAATTATCATTTCGTGCTGACGTATAAAGCGGAACGGACGATCCTTATCAAGCATGAAGAATACGAGTATTACGATCCGCATAAACTGGGTGCCAACACCAATTGGATATATTTTTCATCCATCGCCGAGCACACGCTGCCATTCCATAAAAAAGTGGCGGACTATCTTAAGAAACATCCGGACGTGAAGATGGGATTCAACCCCGGCACGTTCCAGCTCCGATTCGGCGCAGAGAAATTGCGCGAGATTTACAAGCATACATATGTTTTATTTGTGAATCGCGAAGAGGCGGCGCTCATTTTACACAGCAAGAGCGAAGATATCAAAATTCTTTTTAAAGGATTGCACGCGCTTGGGCCAAAAGTGGTGGTGATCACGGACGGCCCCGCCGGCGCGTATGCCTCGGATGGAATGAACCAATACTTCATGCCACCATATCCGGATCCGAAACCGCCCGTATCTCGCACCGGTGCCGGCGACGCGTTCTCCACGGGATTCTTCTGCGGGCTGGTCTACGGCCTCTCTATATATGACGCGCTGCGCTGGGCGCCGGTCGAATCCATGCACGTTGTGCAGTTCTTTGGTGCGCAGACAGGGTTGCTCTCAAAGTCGGCGCTCCTCAAATTGCTCAAAGCGGCGCCAAAAAATTATCGGCCAAAGACGATATGAAAACTCTCCGTGAAGTTCTTGCCGATGCCGACGCGCGCCACGTGGCAGTGGGCCATTTCAACATCTCCGACCTCGGCGCGCTGAAAGCGATCTTCGCCGCCGCGCAAGGATTGCAACTGCCGGTATTGATCGGTGTGTCCGAAGGAGAGCGCGAGTTCATCGGCGTCAAGCAGGCGGCGGCGCTCATCAAAAGTTTGCGCGATGAATACGATTACCCGATATTTTTGAACGCGGACCACACGCATTCGCTCGATAAGGCGAAAGAAGCCGCCCTGGCCGGGTTCGACGAGATCATTTTTGATAATTCATCATTGCCGATGGATCAGAACATTGCGAACACAAAAGAGGCGGTCGCTGCGATTCGCGCGATCAATCCGGAGATCGTGATCGAAGGCGAGATCGGCTACATTGGCGCGAGCTCGGAGATCATCGCCGCGCGGCCGGAGGCGTCGCTCACGATGTCCACGCCGGAAGAGGCGGTAAAGTTCGTCACGGAGACGGGCGTGGATGTGCTCGCCCCTGCGGTGGGGAACATGCACGGCCTGCTCGCCAGCATGGCGACCGGCAAAGCGGATGCCGAGCACAAGCACCTGAGCATCGACCGGATCGCGACGCTCAAGGCCGCGCTCGCGCCGACGAACTGCAAGTTCATGACGCTGCACGGCGGCTCCGGCACCGAGGACGCGGACTTCACCGCCGCGGCAAAAGCGGGGATGACGATCATCCATGTTTCGAGCGAACTGCGCCTTGCATGGCGCCGTGGCGTGGAGGAAGGCCTGAAAGATCCGAACGAGATCGCGCCGTACAAGCTCGTGGCGCCGTCGGTCGCCAGTATTCAGAAAATCGTCACGGATCGGCTGAGGCTTTTCAACGGACTCGTTTAGGGCTATTATGCGGGGTAGCCGCGCCATATACCGAGAAGGAGGGCTTTATGGGCGATCGCATGCTGAAAGAGGGAATATTTACCACCAGGGACCTGCTTCTTGGGTTTCCGGCATTCGTCCACGAGTATTGTCTCGTTGAAAGCCTTCCCGTGTTCGATTATGACGATTCGAGATGGGAATGTTTCATCGAGTTGATAGATAAAGAGCTCAAATTCTTCCCAGAGTCGGGGTTCCATTTCTACATGCAGTTTGACGTACGGAGCAATTGGTGGAAGATCCGCCTCAGGGAACATAAAGATATCGAGCTCGCATTTCTGTTCGTTGTGGTCATTGACCCCGATACCGGCAGGATGAGACCCGATAAGGAATCAAGGGTGGGTTCTTATCTGCACAAGGAGTACGCCGAACTCTTCGAACAGATGTTCGTCCTCGGGATGAATATCGAGGGATTCTATGAGTTCAGCGAAGCATTCAGGCGCCGCTCGTAACCATCCGGGCGGCTTTTTTATCCTCACTTGCCCTTTCTCTATTCTTTGCTATACTTTCGCTTATGGATTTAGCAGTCAAAACGCGCGACATATTAGGCAAAAAAGTAAAGGCGCTCCGCCGGGAGGGCTTTATTCCCGCAGAGCTCTATGGCCACGGGTTCGAGAACATCCATCTTGCGCTTCCCGCAAAGGAATTCAATAAGGTACTAAAGGAGGCCGGCTCCACGTCTGTGGTGACGCTGTTGCTTGGCAAAGAATCAAAGTCCGCGATGATCCACGAAGTGGCGCGCGATAGTGTGACGAGCGAAGTGATTCACGTTGACCTGCACCAGGTACGCATGGATGAGCTCGTAAAAGCCCACGTGCCGCTGGAGTTCACGGGGGAGGCGCCCGCGATCAAGGCGTTCGCGGCCGTCATCAACAAGGCCATGTCCGAGATCGAAGTAGAAGCGTTCCCGCAGGATCTCCCGCACAGCATCACAGTTGACCTTTCTGTGTTAGATGAACTCGATAAGACGATCTATGTAAAAGATCTCAAAATCGCGAAGGGTGTGACCTTGCTTACCGACGCCGAGATGGCCGTCGCCACCGCGACCCCGCCTGCGCCGGAAGAAGTGGCCGCGCCGGTAGAGACCGTTGACGTCTCCGCTATCAAGACCGAGGGCGAAGAGAAGAAAGCCGAACGCGACGCCGCGAAGGAAACGAAGGAGGAAAAGGAATAAAACGCTCTTATGTAGGGCGTTTTTAGTTTAGTTTGAATCCAGTCCGGCGCATCAAATAAGATATACTTTATACAAGATGAAAATTATAATCTGCGGGTCTATAAGTTCTGCCGAAGACATTCTGGAAATAAGAAAGAAGTTAGTAAGTATGGGTCATGAAGTCGAAATTCCAGAGGGGGTAAAGCGAATTGAATTGCGTGAGCGAGTTGGCGTGAGCGATACAGAACACGCCGCCGACAAAATAAAATACGACCTTATTAGGGGCTATTACGAAAAGATGAAACTTTATGATGCCGTGTTAGTAGTGAATATCGAGAAGAAGGGGATTCCGGGATATATCGGCGGGAATACGTCTATAGAAATGGCATTCGCTCACGTGCTCAATAAAAAGCTCTATTGCTTAAACCCCTTACCCGAGATTGCTTATATCTCGGAGTTGATGGCCATGCAGCCGGTCATTTTGGATGGCGACATAGACAAGATTAGCTGACTTGAATGATTAGTGTTCGAAGATCGTCCACCCCCTGCGCCCGCGTGGATGTGCCCGGAGTCGCACCGGGATCTCACGTTTGTCAAAAACGGTGTTCTGCTGTTGAACTACACACCCACATCAGGTTAATCAATGGCCCATTAAAACTATCTAAACAAAAATAGCCACCGAAGTGACTATTTTAGGGGTCCGAGCACATCCACCAGAGATAATTGATTACCTCACTATTAGCATAGATTTTTAAAATATTAAGTCAAAAATTATTTAATCATTTTTTAATCTTCTCTTCTTTGTCTCTCACGAAAATAAAACGCGGGGCGCCCAGTGAGTGCGAGTACGTTGTTGAGCGAGTGGACGTGCTTACGTTGGAGTGAGACAATGTACCCGCACTCACTGGGTAACTCCGCTTTTCTTTTTGCGTTATAATAATAGAGTAATGAAAAGGCCTTTGAAACCCCGCGTGTTAGGGGACGTCTCCGTCAAAAAGGCGAACGGCCGGAGCTGGAGCTCGTTCGGCCCGCTCGCGACGCGCGTCAATCTGGTAGAGGAGCGGATCATCCGTATCCCGCTTACGAAGAGCCTGCGAGTCGGGATCATCGCCGGCGCGGCGATTTTTTTGTTCTTTGGATCGGTCGCCGCGCCGACGCTTTTTACCAAGGCCTCCAATGATGCGACGAGCACGAGCACCGACCCCACTGCCGAACGTACCCAACTGGAGAGCCAGCTCGCTCAACTTGAGACCCAGATCGATCAGTATCAAGGGCAGATATCAAGCTATCAGACGCAGGGGAAGACGTTGAATGGTCAGATCGCTATATTGAACGATAAGATCGCGTCGATCAACCTCCAGATCCAGGCGACGGGCCTTACGCTCAACCAGCTGAACGACAACATTACGGACGCGCAGTCGAAGATCGCGAGTATTCAAACCGAAATCGTCGACAAACAGGCGGCGATGGGGATTCTCATGCAGGAACTTTATCAGAATGACAATGAGAGTCTTATCCAGCAATTTCTTCAGAATCCGCAACTCTCCAATGTTTGGGATGAGACCCAGGCGATTACCCTGTTCCAGGGCGACCTCCGACTGACGACGCAACAGATCACCGACCTACAGAGCCAATTACAGGATCAGGAGCAGGAGTTCAAAGCATCGGAGTCCGATGCCGCGAGCGTGGCGGAGTATCAGGCGGCGCAGGCGCAGGAGGTCGCGAGCACGAAATCACAAAAGGCGGAGCTGTTGGCGGAGACGCAGGGACAGGAAACAAAATATCAGGCACTCCTCGTGCAGACGCAGGCATCGGCGGCGCAGATCCGCAATCGCATCTTCCAGCTGCTCGGCGGCGGCCAGCTTTCATTTGAAGATGCGTATCAGTACGCGCAGCTTGCGTCGAACGCCACCGGCATCGATCCCGCGTTCATCCTCGCGATCCTTGACCGCGAATCCGAGCTCGGAGGAAATCTTGGACAGTGCAATTATGCGACGGCGATGAGTCCATCAAACCAGCCGCTCTTCCTCGCGATCGTGCAATCGCTCGATCTTGATCCGAGCGAGATGCTCGTGTCGTGCGCGAACGCCGACGGCGCGTACGGCGGCGCGATGGGACCCGCGCAGTTCGAACCGTCGACGTGGGATACTTATTCGTCGGCGGTTGCGGGGATCACGAAGGACAACCCGCCGTCGCCGTGGAACGACGCTGATGCATTCGTGGCCACCGCGTTGTATTTAAAGGATGGGATGACGGGGTGCGAGACGCTCTATAGTGCGGCGCTCAGCCAGGAGCGGTGCACGGCGGCGAAGTATTACGCAGGCGGGGATTGGCAACACTACCTCTGGACGTACGGCGAAGATGTTGTGGAGCGCGCGCAGAGCTTCGCGTCGGACATCCAGACGATCACGAACACGAGCACCAACAGCACATAATGAAAAAAATAACTTTAAAGAACGGCCTGCGGATCATACTGGTTCCCCAGCCGGCGAACCTTGCCGCCACGGTGCTTATTTTAGTGCAGGCCGGATCGGAGTACGAGGAAAAAAAGCAGAACGGCGTTTCACATTTTCTGGAACACATGATGTTCAAAGGAACGACCGACCGGCCGGAGCCGGGGATGATCGCCCACGAGCTGACAGCGCTCGGCGCGCAGTTCAACGCATTCACCGGCGAGGAATATACCGGCTACTATGCGAAGGCGCAGGCGGGAAAATTACCGAAGATATTGGAGATCGTCTCGGACCTTTATCTGAATCCGCTTTTCGACGATGCGGAGATCAAGAAAGAGCGCGGCGTCATCATCCAAGAGATCAATATGTATGAAGATGATCTTCCGTCGCTCGCCCAGCGCATCTATAGCCGGCTCGTGTATGGCGATCAACCGGCGGGGTGGGACGTCGGCGGTGAAAAACCAATCATCAAGAAGTTGTCACGCGAGGATTTCATCGCGTATCGCGACCGGCGCTATGTGATGCCGGGGACGGTCGTCGTCGTTGCGGGGAAGTTCGGCGAAGCGGCGACGGTCGCGCAGATCAAAAAATACTTCGCCGTGTTGCCGCGTCATACGGCCCCCATGAAAAAGAAGACGACCGAGCGGCAATCGTCGCCAAAGATAAAGATCGAGTTCAAGGAATCGGATCAGGCACATCTCGTGCTCGGCTTCCGCGCCTTTGGTATGTTCGATGAACGACGCTACGCCTTGCGCGTGCTCGCCGACCTGCTTGGCGGGGGAATGAGCTCGCGGCTCTTTGCGCGCATCCGCGAAAAGATGGGCGCGGCGTATTACATAGGCGCCGGCGCGGATCTATCGCTCGACCACGGGCTGCTTTCCATCTCGGCGGGCGTTGACCGGACGAAGCTGCCGTCGGTCATCGGTGCCATTCTTGAGGAATACCGTGCGCTCCGGGATCGCGAAGTGGCGGAAAAAGAGCTCCAAAAGACCAAAGACCATATGATCGGTGGCCTCATTCTGGGGCTTGAGACGTCCGATGACCTCGCCAGTTTTTACGGGGGGCAGGAGGTGCTTACCAGATCTGCTTTGTCCCCGGCGGTATTAACGGATAGAATAAAGAAGGTGACCGCGCGGGACGTGCAGCGCGTGGCAAAGGCGGTCCTGAAGGACAAAGGACTCAACCTCGCTATCGTCGGTCCGTATAAAAGTCAAACACCGTTTAAGAAAATTTTAACGATCGAACAATAATCGTGAGCAACAACGAAAAGACCACGTTTGAGATATCATGGGTGTCGCTCTGGCGTCTGCTTGCGTTCGTGGCGCTCATCGCGGTGCTTTATGAAGGAAGAGAGATCGTTCTCGGAGTATTTCTTGCGATCATCATTTCCTCCGGGCTTGAGGGGGTCGTGGATTTTCTGGAAGATCGGATCAGTTTACCGCGGAGCGTGAGCGTCATTCTTATATTCCTCGCCGCGCTCATCATCTTTATCGTGATCGTCTACACCGTCGTGCCGTTCCTTCTCGTCGAGATAGGCACGATCTTCTCCGGCGTCAACACGGCGAGCCTGGGCGGATGGGGGATATTGCTCAACCTTCATGAGTCGCAATCGGTAAGCTCGCTCGTCGGAAAAGTATCCACGCAATTCATCACGGGAAACACTTCGCCGCTCGACCTCGTTTCGCACGCGCTGGGTAGCTTCGGCCTCGCCGCGGCGGTGCTCATCAGTTCGTTCTATCTGAGTCTCAGCCACGACGGCGTGGAAAAATTTCTGATGGTCGTCGTGCCGCCGGATTACGAAGAGACGGCGATGCGGATCTACAAGCGATCGAAGGAGCTGATCGGCGCCTGGTTTCGGATGCAGATATTGCTTTCCGTGATCATGGGATTCACCGTGTGGGCGGGCCTGTCCCTGCTCGGCGTGCACTACGCGTTCCTGATCGCCATCCTTGCCGGGCTGTTTGAGCTCGTGCCGTTCCTTGGGCCGATCCTTTCCGGCGCCGTCGCCGTCGTCTCCGCGTTGCTCACTTCCACCACGCTTGCCTTCTACACGCTGATATTCTTTCTTGTTGCCCAGCAGTTCGAGGCCAATATCCTTATCCCGCTCCTCAGCCGCCGTTCGGTGGGATTGCATCCGGTCATCGTGATCGTCGCGCTCTTGATCGGCGCTGAGATCGGCGGCGTGCTCGGCATCATCATCTCCGTTCCGGTGGCTGCGGTGTTCCAGGAGGTGGTTCAGGACTGGTCCAACAAGCGTCGGGCAAAAGCAATGAGCTAGAGTTTTCGGGCGAGCAGATTAATCGCCCAAAAACTCTAGCTCATTGCTTTTGCCCGGCTGAGATAATAAAAGAGGAGAAAAGAAAGAGTTGGATAAAGAAGAAGAAAAATAGTAGCCTATTGCAATGGACTCGCACGACGAATTTTATATCACGACCCCGATCTATTATGTGAACGACAAGCCGCACATCGGCCACGCGTATTCGACGATCGTCGCGGATACGCTCGCGCGCTGGCGCGAGGCGCGCGGGGAGCACGTGGTGTTCTCCACCGGCGTAGACGAGAACTCCCAAAAAACAGTGGATGCGGCCAAAAAAAACGATGAGGAGGTCCATGCGTATGTCGACCGTCTGGCGGATGTGTGGAGTTCGACATGGAACAAGCTCGGCATTTCGAACACGGACTTCATTCGCACTACAGAGGAGCGGCATATAGAAGTGGTGAAGGACATTTGGGGCCGCATGGAAGCGGCGGGTGATATCTATAAAGGACAGTACGAAGGACTGTACTGCAAGGGGCACGAGGCTTTCATGAAAGAGGACGAGCTGACGCCCGACGGGCTGTGCCCGGAGCACAAAGTGGCGCCGGAGCTCGTCACCGAAGAGAATTATTTTTTCAAACTTTCGAACTATCAGCAGCGGCTGTTGGAATTCTATGATGCACACGGCGACTTCGTTGCGCCTGCACATCGCTTCAAAGAGGTGCGCGCGTTCGTGGAGAACGGTTTGGAGGATATCAGTTTCTCGCGCGAAAAAAAGGAGTGGGGGATCCCGGTGCCGAACGATCCGAATCAGGTCATCTACGTATGGGCTGACGCCCTTGTGAATTATATTTCGATCGTCGGCGTGGAGGGATGGGAAGAGCATCCGGCGGACGTTCACGTGATGGCAAAGGACATCGTGCGTTTCCACGCCGTGATCTGGCCGGCGATGCTCATGTCGGCGGGATTACCATTGCCCGGGCAGGTGATCTCCACGGGATTTCTTACCTATGATGGCGCAAAGATGTCCAAGTCGCTTGGCAACGTGGTGGACCCGCTCGACCTCGCTGCGCGATATGGGAACGACGCCCTGCGCTATTTTTTGCTTCGCGAAGTATCCTTCGGCGACGACGGCGACTTCTCCGAGGACAAGATGAAAGAGCGCTACAATGCCGACCTTGCAAATGGGCTGGGCAACTTCGCCGCACGGGTGCTCACGCTTGCGGAGAAAGAGACGCTTGAGGGAGGCGTCCTCGACGGCGATTTTGACATAACGATCGAAACGATGAAGCGGACAGCCTACGCCAAATTGGGCGAATACAAATTTTCCGATGCGCTCGCCGCGATCTGGGCCGCGATCTCGTTCGGTGACCGCTATGTGAACGAACGGAAGGTGTGGGAGATAAAAAATGACGCAACGCGCGCGGCGGCGTTGTTCAACCTTGTGTCATTGCTTGATGCCATTGCGATCGAGCTGGTCCCGTTTCTGCCGGAAACTTCAAAAAAGATCCGCGCGGCGATCGTGCGTGATGGTGGTGCTCTGAAAACAAAGAAGCCGGAGACGCTATTTCCCCGAATCAAATAAGCTCTCGTACACCCGGTTGATATCGCGGTGGAAGTGTTCGATGTCGTCGTAGTTGTTCTCAAGCACGATCTCGGCGCGGCTGCCGATCTCCGGAATGTCCACTTCGGTCCGCGCCTGTTCCTGCTGCAGGAACTTCTCCCACGTCGTCGCGCCCTCACCGGCACGGTTCCGCGCGAGCAGGCGCGCGTATCGCACCTTCGCTTCGGCTTGGATATAGATCAGGATCGATTTCACCCCTTCATTGTTAAGGCCGCGCAGCATCTTTTCATCGCCGAGCCACCGAACGCCGTCCAGGATGGTCACGTCAACGTCGTCGTTCATGATGCGGTGTTCCATCGCGCGTGACAGCGCTCCGTCTTTGAACCCCGTCTCCGAGTTCATGATGATCGCGAGCTTCTGCTCGTTGTCGCGCCCGCGGGGAATACCCCAGAGATCGAGGGTCTCGCGGAGGATCTCGGAAAAGACATGGCGGCTCACCGAGTAGCCGTCTTCGATCAGCAGTTTCTCGAGCAGGTTGGCGGACGTTTCCTTTCCGGCAAGCGGCGCGCCGACGATGCCGATCACAAGTTTCATGGTTTGTCTTTATGATAGAATAACTTTACCCATGCCGCAATCACATTTTTTCGATGCCCATACGCACGTGCAATTTTCCGGCTATGATGCCGACCGCGACGCGGTGATCCGCCGCGCGCTCGACGCGGACATTCAGATGATCAATGTCGGTACGCAGAAGGATACCTCGCGCGCGGCGGTGGAGTTGGCAAAAAAATATCCGGGCGAGTTGTATGCGGCAATCGGCCTTCACCCAATCCATACCGGAAAGTCATATCACGATGCCGATGAACTTGGCGGCGGCGACGCGGCAAAAGCGTTCACCTCGCGCGGCGAGACGTTCGATATGGAATATTATAGAGCGCTTGCGCAGGATCCGGCGACGGTTGCGATCGGCGAGTGCGGCCTGGATTATTTCCATTTCAACGACGACGAGCCGCGCGAGACGCAGATCGAAAAGCAGAAGGCCGCATTTCTGGCGCAGATCGATCTCTCTAAGGAAGTTGAAAAACCGTTGATGGTCCACTGCCGGAACGCGTTCGAGGACCTTATTGAGTTTCTGAAGCCTCACGCCGAGGATCTCACGCCCGGCGTCATCCATTTTTTCACCGGCACTCCGGATGATGCGAACCGGCTCCTTGATATGGGATTCTCGTTCACGTTCGGCGGCGCGATCACATTCCCGCCGCGCAAGGGGATGGTGTATGGTGCGTACGATGAAGTGATCAAGCTGATCCCGATTGAAAATATTCTCTCCGAGACCGACGCGCCATATGTTGCGCCCGCTGCGTTCCGCGGCAAGCGCAACGAGCCGGCGTACGTGGTGGAGACAGTGGCGCGCCTTGCGGAGTTGAAAGGTGTTTCGAGGGATGTGATGAAAGCGCAGATCTGGGCGAACGCTCAGCGGATTTTCCTTGAGAAATAAGCCCTGCGGGGCTAGAATAGAGAGTACGCATGACCCCCTACGACCCAAAGAAGATCGAGGAAAAGTGGAACAAGAAATGGCTCGAAGAGAAGGTTTTTAAGGCCACCGACGATTCCAAGAAGCCCAAATATTATCAACTCGAGACGTTCCCGTATCCGTCGGCGGCGGGATTGCACATGGGCCATCCAAAGGGCTACACCGCGGAAGATATCCGCGCGCGCTATATGCGCATGCACGGGAACGAAGTGCTTTACACGATGGGCTGGGACGCCTTCGGGCTTCCGACGGAAAATTACGCAATCAAGGTTGGCAGGAATCCCAAAGATGTCGCGCGTGAGAACACTGACAACTTCCGCCGCCAAGTGCAGATGTTCGGGTTTTCGTATGACTGGGATCGCGAGATCGACACCTCATCGCCGGAATATTATAAGTGGACGCAGTGGCTCTTTATCCAGTTTTTCAAAAAAGGATTGGCGTACCGCAAGGAAGCGAAGGTGAACTGGTGTCCGAAGGATCAGACCGTGCTTGCGAACGAGCAGGTGATCGACGGCAAATGCGAGCGGTGCGGCACCGAGATCGAAGAGCGCATGATGGAGCAGTGGTTTTTAAAGATCACCGATTACGCGGAACGGTTGCTCGCCGACCTGAAAGGTCTCGACTGGCCGGCGCCGACAATTAAGCGGCAGGAGGATTGGATCGGGAAGAGCGAAGGCGCGGAATTGAGCTTCACTTTGAATTGGCCGGCGCCCAAAATGGACCTGGTGTTCGCCACAAACAATCAGGGCAAGTTCAAGCGCATGCAGAAATTGTTCGCCGAGGCTGGTCTTAGCATCACGCTGAAAATGCCTGCGGATATTGGCATCAAGGATTTTGACGTCGTTGAGGATGGAAAAACGCTTGCGGAGAACACGGAGAAAAAAGCCCGAGCGCTCGCGAAGCTGACCGACCTTCCGGTATTCGCCGATGATACAGGATTTTTCATAGATGGCACCGAGATCAATCCGGTTACGGTAAAAAGGAACGCACTTGGCGGCGTGGATGAGAAATCTTTGACGATGGAGCAAATCGCCGAAAAGATGCAGGTATATTACAAATCGGTCGCCACTGCGCGTGGGGGAAGGGTGGATGCCGAATGGCACCAGGCGCTTTGCTTCATCACTCCGGAAAGAGCGGCGGTCCATGAAGAAGCGGTGCGTCCGGTCGTTCTTACCGACGAGATGCACGGCACCTTCGATCCATCGTTGCCGTTGCGGGGTTTGTATATCCCCAAGGCGACGGGTAAATATCCGTCCGAAGAAACGGAGGAAGAAGAACTGCTCGAGCTCAAGCCGCTCACGGACGCCATCAAAAAACTTTTCACTCCTGCAATAAAAATATTCACGACACGTCCCGACACGCTGTTTGGAGCGACGTACCTCGTGCTTGCGCCGGAACATCCGTTCGTGAACGGGTGTATAAAACAAAAAGCGATAGCGAACATTGACGAAGTGGCGGCATACGTCGAGGCGTCGTCGCACAAGACAGATCGGATGCGCCAGGAAGAGGTGAAAGATAAGACCGGCGTGGAATTAAAAGGAGTAAAAGCCATCAATCCAGCCACGAAAGAAGAGATCCCGATCTGGGTCGCGGATTATGTTTTGGGTTCATATGGCACCGGTGCGATCATGGCCGTGCCCGCGCATGACGAGCGGGATTTTGAGTTTGCGAAGAAATTCGGGCTGCCGATCAAGCAGGTGGTTTTAAAACCCAACGCGCCAATAAAGAGTTATTTGATGGGTGGTGAGAAGATAACAGACCAGGATTTGAAAAATCTTGATATTCGTATTGTAGAAGTTATTCCTAGCGGCGATAGAAAGATCATCATTCCGGAAAATAAAATAACCGATTATGAAAAATTAATCACCGAAAAAATTGATGTGGGTTTTTGGAACGAATACATAGGAAAGGAAACGGTATTTATCTTTAAACATTCGGACAACAGGACGGAACGAATTGTGCTCTCAAATGAGACCGAGGCGCATATCAATGATCTGGCATCCCAATTTGCAAAACAAAAGTTTATTTCGCCTTGGTTGATGCTTGCTGAAAATAAATGGTATGAAGACATCATTATTCACCTTGAATATGGAGCATTGATAAACTCAGGGCAGTTTTCTGACATGGATTCCGAAAAAGCAAAAGCCGAGATCACAAAGTTCGTCGGTGGGAAAATGAAAACACAGTACAAGATCCGTGACTGGTCCGTGTCGCGTCAGCGCTACTGGGGCGTGCCGATCCCGATGATCCATTGTCCGAAGGATGGGATCGTGCCGGTGCCGGAGAACGAATTGCCGGTGGTGTTGCCCGACCTTGAGAACTATCGTCCACAGGGGATGCCGCCGCTCGCAAGTTCGCCGGCCTTCATCAATGTAAAGTGCCCGCAGTGCGGCGGCGATGCCAAGCGCGATCCGGAGACCCTCGACACCTTCGTGGACTCGTCATGGTATTTCCTCCGCTATCCCGATCCGCACAACGCGACGGCGATTTTCGACAAGGCAAAAGTGGCGCACTGGATGCCGGTGGACCTCTATGTGATAGGCGCGGAGCACACGGTGATGCATCTGCTCTATTCGCGCTTCGTCACAAAGTTTTTGCACGACGAAGGATATTTCTCGTTCATCGAGCCGTTCAAAAAAATGCGGCATATCGGCCTCATCATGGGCGCGGACGGGACGAAGATGTCCAAGAGCAAGGGCAACGTGGTGAATCCCGACGAGATCGTTGCGGAGTTCAGCGCCGACGCGATGCGCATGTATCTGATGTTCCTCGGTCCTTTCTATGACGCGACGCCGTGGGATGCGAAAGGCATTCTCGGCATTGAACGGTTCTTGAAACGGTTTTGGAACTATTGCAACGGCGTTTTGGAACAAGCCGCGACTGTGTCGACACCGGCGAACACGACACAAAAACCTTCCGCCACGAACGCGCTCCATCGCACCATAAAGAAAGTGGGGGATGACATCGAAGCGTTCAAATTCAACACTGCGATCTCGGCGCTTATGATACTCTTAAATGAGTTGGAGCCGAGCGCGCCGCTTGCCAAAGATGAACTCGTGTCGCTCGTGAAGCTCATCCATCCGTTCGCGCCGCATATGTGCCAAGAACTGTGGTCGCTCATGGGCAACGCGAGCTATCTCGATTTCGAGCCGTGGCCCGCGTACGATCCGGCGCTCATCGCGCAGGAAAAGATCACGATCGTATTCCAAGTGAACGGCAAAACAAAGGACACTGTTTCCGTGGACGCGGCGATCGATGAGGGCGCCGCAAAAGAGATGGCCCTCGCGAGCGAGAAGGTGAAGGCCGCGCTCGCCACGGCCGGGGTATCAACGCCGAAGCGCGTGATCTATGTGGATAAAAAACTGGTAAACATCGTGATCTAATATTGAAATGAAAATCGTCATATTCATCATCATTGTCATCGTCGCAGTGGGCGTTGGCCTCTACCTCTATAACTCCGGGGCGTTGGTGAAAGGAGCGACCGGCTTCAACGCGTTATTCTCTTCGCACCCGAACTCTACCTCCACGGCCAGCTCTTCTTCCGTATCCACGACAACAGCTACACCGTCCTCTTTTTGGAGCTTCCTCGGATTCTTGGGTTTCAATTCGCCTCCGGCCGGCCCTTCGTTCCCGCCGCCGCAGGGGCAATCCTATATCGGGCCACCATCCGGCACCGCTGCTACCACCACCATCAATCCGGCGGACATTCCCGCGGGCTACACCGCCGCGCAACTCTCACCCTATTTTGGGGATGTGACCATCGGCGGCGCATCCGCCGCGACGTTCTATAACTATGGCACGATCACCTTATACGACAACAATTATAATTCGACGAGCACGATCGACGTCACGGGCTGGGAGATAAAATCCGATATCGGCGACGGGCTCGTCCCGCAGGCGGTGAACCTCTACGACCCCACCGGATTCGCGCCGGCGAGCGATATTCTATTGAAGACCGGTGATACGGTCTATCTCTACTCCAGCTCGGCGCCATTCAACCTGCGGCTGAACGAATGCAGCGGCTACATGGCGAAGGTTGCAAATTTCGTGCCGGCGATCCCACTCACGTGCCCGTACCTCGGCCAGTCGGAGCTACAAAATTTGAGCGGGCAGTGCCAGCAGTTCATCCAATCCATCGGCACGTGCCAGCAGCCGAATTTCTCGAGTCCGCAGATCCCGCAGACGGATTATGCGTGCATGCAATATTTGGAAAATAATTTTACGTATCGATCGTGTTTCGACCAGCACTCCGGCGACGCGAACTTTTTAAGCAACCAGGTGTGGGTGTGGACCGGCGACAACATTGTGGGCCAATATACCAACAAGATCCTTCTCTTCGATCAGAACGGGCTGCTAGTGAACGTCTACGGCTATTAAATAAAAATACCATAGGGGTGTCTCACTACCGCGTAGGAACGCTCAAACGTTCGAAACCCCTATGGTATTTTATTTTCTTTCCTCCAAAATTGCTTTGACGGACAATTGTTTCCCTTCGCGGAGTATCAATAGCTCCACCTCGTCCCCGACGTTCGAGTTCTCCAAAAAGTCTACGATGGGATGCTCACGGTCGAGCTTCTTGCCGTTGAACCCGAGGATGATATCGTTCTCTTTGATCCCTGCTTTTTCCGCCGGACTTTCGGGGACGACGGCGTAGTCGTGTTCGCTCTCGCGCATGACGAACGCGCCGTAGTCCGCGGCGAGATTCATTTTTTTCTTGAGCGCCGGGTCGATCATCGTGTAGCGCACGCCGAGGAGCGGCCGGTTGATGCGTCCGAACTTTTTGATGTCGTCGATGTCACGCGCGGCGGCGTTGACGGGGATCGCGAAGCCGATGCTCTGCGCACCGGAGACGATCGCGGCATTCACGCCGACGACGTAGCCGTCTCGGTCCACGATGGGGCCACCGGAGTTGCCCGGATTGATCGCGGCGTCGGTCTGGATGAGGCCGCGCATTTCCTGCGACGGCGCATCGGGCTCTGACTGCGCGGTGATGGAGCGCGAGAGGCCGGAGACGATGCCGACGGACACGGTGTTGCGGAAGATGCCGAGCGCGTTGCCGATCGCGATGAGCGATTGGCCAAGCTCAAGCTGCGTGGCGTCGCCGAGGCGCACGCAGGGGAGCCCGTCTGCGGCGATCTTCAAAATGGCGACGTCGTTGATCGGATCGCGGCTTAATATAGTGGCAGGGAATGGGCGGCCGTCGCTCAGGATCACTGTGTATTCCGCTTTCTTCTCGCTCACCACGTGCTTATTCGTAAGGATGAGCCCGTTCGGCGCCACAATGAATCCCGAACCGCCGCCGGTCTGCACCATACCGCGCTCGTCAACCGTGCCGTCCGGGATCGTCGGATTGAATCCTTTCGGAAATTGTTTCTCCAGGTCCTCAAGCTTCTCCGCAATCGCAATCGAAACGACCGAAGGCATGACCTTCTTGATGACCTTGATGACGCGCTTATCGTCCATGGGATTATTCTAGCACGAAAGGACGGACGCTACCGCATCAGTGTTCCTCTTTCTCAAACTCCATCACCGCGTTCGAAACTTCGACGATCTCGCCGTTCATGATGGCGATATCGTATTCTAATGTTGAAGGATTGAATTTTTTTCGCGTGATCGCCATTTTGGCCACGATCTTCCCTACGAGTTTTGGATCCCTTTCTCTTCCTTGCGCTCTTTCTTGGATCTTTGCGTCCCTCATTTCGGGAGTTCCGAGTTCAATAACCTTTCTGTTCATTCCCGTATCGACCGTCCCTGGTATCACTGAGAAAACAAATACCCCGGAGTTTTCCTTGTATTTTATAAACTCATTCAGATAAGCACCCATCCTTTTTTTATTGGCGATATAGTTTCCTATATCCTCCTGAACCGGGACAGATTCGTTATCAAGAGCCGTGGCGGTTTCAATATCGGCGGAGATGAATCGGGTTGTCATAAAGACGATCGTTCCCTGTGAACGCTTCAATGCTTCCCTCACGGTTTGAATAAGGATAATGTTCGAGAGTTCGTTGACCTGGGACAATCTTATTTTTATCTGCTCTTTGTCCATATCGCGCTGATTTTTAAAATAGAGGTCGAGGATGGCCGCATTGAGAACGAGCGCATCAATGCCATCAAAACTTTCCAGGGCATCTTCGGCAAATTTTTTCGCCGCGCGCCCATCGCTAAGATCTATCTGCTCCGTGACGATCTCCGGATGGAGTATCTTCATGTTTTCCAAATCCTCTTTTGTCCTTGCGCAGATAGCGACCGAGACTTTGTGCAATAAAAGTTCCTCAGCGATCCCTCTGCCGATGCCCTGTGTACCGCCCGTGATCACCGCTCTGAAGTTCATGGTTTCTGTTTACACTTTTGTCTTTATATAGTGAACCTCACATAAATACCGGACGGTATCACACGGCCGGAGTTCTTTTCATTGATGCCTAGTTCTCCGAACTCGCCGTTCTTGATCGTACCGAAAGCGCTTTCCACGGCTTGCACGAGTGACTGTGGTGCGTAGCCTGCGGCGTAACCATTCAATAAAAAGAACGAGCCGGGCTTTTGCGCAAAGATCTTTTTGGTGCCGTTGAGCAGGGGAACGATGTCTTCTTCGATGCGCCACACTTCGCCATCCGGTCCGCGGCCGAACGCGGGCGGGTCAAGGATGATGCCGTCGTACATTGAGCTGCGCCGAGCCTCGCGCTCTACGAACTTAAGCGCGTCGTCGGTGATGTAGCGGAGCGTGTCCGGCGGCACATGCGAGAGCGCGGCGTTCTCCTTTGCCCATGTGTTGCTCTGCTTAGATGCATCAAGGTGCGTGACGTGCGCGCCGTGCTTTGCCGCCACAATGCTGGCGATGCCGGTGTAGCCGAAGAGGTTGAGGACTTTGGGCTTATCAGCCCCGCCGCGCTTTGCGAGCGCGCTCACTTGTTCACCGATCCATTCCCAGTTCGGCGCTTGTTCCGGAAAGACGCCAGTGTGTTTGAACGATGTCAGGCGAAGAGAGAATTTTATGTCGTCACGCCAGGATACGACCCAAGGCTCCGGTGTTGATTTTCCGCGCCAGGATCCTTTATCTTTATCAAATTTGAATTCCGCGCCAGCTTGTTTCCATAATTCCGGATGAAGCGGCTTCCAGATCGCCTGCGTTTCTGGCCGGATCAAAACGTGCGGGCCGAATCGCTCCAGTTTTTTATTGTCGCCGGAATCGAGCAGTTCGTAATCGGACCAGCCGTTCGTCGAGAGATCAATGTGTTCCATAAAAGATTAAAATTATCTAAACCGCGCCAGGGTGGCGCACGCTCCACTGATAGAGTACGACTGCGGCAGACACGGATGCATTCAGTGATTCCGTGCGCGCGTTCATCGGGATGCGCAAAGAGACGTCACAGCGCTCGAAGGTCTTCTGGCGGATCCCCGCGCCTTCGTTGCCAACGATGAAGAGCGCCGGCGCGCCGAACTTTTCATCAATAATATTTTGTGAGCCGTTCATGACGAGGCCGTAGGTAACGAAGCCGATCTTCTTGAGCGCATCCACGGCCTGGTTGACGTTGCCGATGGAGACGAGCGGGATGCGGAACGCCATGCCGGCGGACGTTTTTACGACGGTGCCGGTGATCGGCGCCTGGTTGTGTTCGGGAATGAGCACGCCAGCCGCGCCGAATGCGGCGGCGCTGCGGATGATCGCGCCCACGTTATGTGGGTCGGTCAGCTCGTCGAGGAGCACGAGCATCGTGCGCTCGGTGGGATGGAGCGCCGCCGTGAACTGTTTAAAGTCGAGGAGCAGTGCTCCGGGATCGGTAACGGCGATCACGCCTTGGTGCGCGGTTTCGCGGCCGACCAGGTTGTCCAGCTCGCGCGTCTTTAAAACGCCGGGTGTCAGGTTTGCTTTTTTAAGTAATGAGCGCAACTCGCCGTCATTCACCTCCGGCGACAAAAAAACTTTCCGCACCGTGTGCGGTGCATGCGCAAGCGCTTCCATGAGCGCGTGTTTGCCATAGATATAGATCTTTTCCCGAGAGCCATGCGCGGTATACTGGGAGCGCGCGGGGTGCTGGCGTTGGGATGGGCGCTGAGAGCGTGATGAATGTGATGAACGTCGTTGCCGCATAAGTAAGGTAATCCTAGCGCATTTTGTACTATTATCAAATGAGGTAAATAAAAACAGCCTCGAGGCTGTTTTTATTTAAGCGACCTTTCCCCGATCCCACGGCACGCCGAGCCACGGGAGCAGCCACCGGTCGAGACCGAGCCAGCCGGCGTTGCGCCACGCAAGGATCAGGAATAATTCAATGAGTAGTAGTAATGGATTCACGCTGATCGT
>DATCDU010000021.1:0-63944 GCA_036510525.1 Minisyncoccota bacterium | reverse complement strand
CCGATCATGATGCCCTGCGCGGGAAGATTATCCGGCGGCGGCGCCTCTTTTGATTTCAACCACTTCACGCGGGGCGTTTCGGTGGACGAGATCGGCAAATGATAGATGCTCGCGATCTCCTCGGCGGAAAGCATCATCTTTTCGCCACCATCGAACATACGATAGATGAAATCGTGCACGATGTTCTTCGGATTGCGCGGCTTTACGATCTTGAAATCGTTGCGCATCGGGCTGCCGAACTGGCTGAATCCCGCAGTGAGCCCGTCCAGAATGTCGTTGGCCTGGAATGGCGACCCGGCGGACGCGACGAGCCTGAGGTTCACCTCAAAAAGCGGCTTTGCCACTTTCATCTGCAACGCTTTCACCGCTTCGTCATCCACGACGCGCTTGCTACGCTCCTCCGCCGCTTCCTCTTTCGATTTTGGATTGAAAACGTCCGCGACGTTGGAAGCGTTCACGGCCGACATGACGCCGGTGCCTAAGACTTTTTTGATCGGCTCCCCTTTTTTGAGCGACTCGATAAAATGATATATCTCCTTCTTATACCCGCTCGGTGCCGCGCGTACCACGAGTTGAAGCGAAGCTCCCTCGCCGATCTCGTTGATCTTCGCGAACGCGCCCACGATCGATTCAAAGGAATCCAGACCGAGCTCCGCGTACGTCCGGATCGGCAATGACCAATGTTCCTTTTGTGAAATGTATGCGGCGGCCGTGGCGCCGTTCGCATTGAAGATATTGAAATCATCCTGCACGAGCTCCACGCTCGCGCCGTTCCACAATCCCTGGATCTGTTTCATGGCGACCTCCGCGGATAATTTTGGCACGCCGATGTAAAAGTGGATCTCCTCACCGATATGCGGCACCGCGACCTCGAAGACGATCGGTCGCTTGATGGCGGTCAGGCCGCCCAGAAGTTGCTCAAAATGCGCGAGCTCCGTTTTGAAATCGCCGCCTTCTCCACCACTCTTCGACTGGTCGGCAGGCGCCGCCTTCGGGATCTTTATCAAAAAAAGTGACGTCTGGAGGGAATCAAAGATCCGCCGACGTGCAAGCATGCGAATGATGAAAAACACCGCGACCACAATGAGGGCACCGACCACGATCCCGAGCAATAAATAAAACGTCGGCATAGTATTTCGCTACTTCATCAGACCGCGCTTTTGCAATTCGGGATATAATTTCCCCGCGAGCGCATCGTGGAACGCGTCTTGTACGAAGTACGGCGATTTTTCGGATTCGGCGAGCGCCGGGCCAATGCCCTTTTGGAATGCGAGGTCGAGCAGATATTCTATCTCGAGCTTTATCTCGGGCGCGGCGTTCTGTGCGTACGCGGGCAACGGGCTGTTCGCCTGGACCGCGGCGACGGCAGGCGCAACGGGAACGCCATTCCCCATAGCATGATCAAGTTGCGGAAATGCGCGGATGGCTTCCTTCACCACTTCCAACCCTTGCGTGTTCTTCACATCTTTCAATTCCTGCTTGCGCTGGATCTCCGCAGCGAGCGTCTTCATGTCCGCCTCCAGTGCTTGTTCGAACGATGGTGATGAATCCATTTGATATAATTAAAAGAATGTCCAAAACTCAGCGTAGTGTGCTGCTGACCGGTATCTTGATTATAGCAATCTTCCTCCGATTCTACCATTTCACGACGACCCCGCCGGGACTTTATCCGGATGAAGCGATGGACGGCAACAACGCCGTCGAGGTCGCGGAGACGAACCAATTCCAGGTTTTCTATCCGGAAGACAACGGCCGCGAAGGACTCTACGTGAACATCATCGCAGTCATCCTCAAGGTATGGCCGGTCTACGAACCCTGGATCATTCGCCTACCGGCAGCAGTCGCGGGCGTGCTCACGGTCTGGGGTCTCTATCTGCTCGTCGCCGAGCTCTTCGGCAACGGCCCCGGGTTGCTCGCCGCATTCCTGCTCGCCACGAGCTTCTGGGGCGTCATCTTCTCACGCATCGGGTTCCGGGCGATCCTTGCGCCGCTCGCACTTGTTTTTACGCTGTGGCTCATCATCAAAGCGTTCCGTGCTGGGAACAAACGCGCGGGCTTCCTTTTGGCGGCGCTCGCGGGCATCGTCTATGGGCTCGGCTTCTATACCTATATCGCCTATCGAGTCACGCCAATTTTGTTCCTTTTATTCATCCCATTCTTTAGAAAACTTCCTGGCTTTTGGAAACGCACGGCGCTCTTTATTATTGTCACATTCATCGTTGCCGCCCCGCTCGGCTGGTATTTCGCCACCACGCCCGGAAGCTTCTTCGGCCGCACGGCAGAGATCAGTGTGACGAGCGCGTCGAGTCCTGCCCACGACTTCGCGGTGAACATCGTAAAGGAAGCACTGATGTTCAACTATCATGGCGACTACAATTGGCGGCAAAACGTAAGCGGTGCGCCGGAACTGTTCTGGCCAGTCGGCATGCTGTTCCTGCTCGGCATCGTGCTCTCGGGCTATTACGTCATCCGTCGGTGGCGCAAAAAATATATCACCGCGGAGAATGAAAAGTTGTTCCCGCAGTTCGGCATCCTGCTCACATTCACATGGCTCATCTTTGGTATCCTGCCCGCCGCCGCTTCAGATGAAGGCATCCCGCACGCGTTGCGCTCCATCCTCGCCCTTGCCCCGGCGCTCATCTTCGCCACGCTCGGCGGCGTCTGGCTCTATCGCATCATCAAAAAACATTGGAGCATGCCGCTCGCCAAATCGCTCATGGTCGCGTTCATCATCGTCGTGGCCGGCTGGGGCTATTATGATTACTTTGTGGTGTGGGCACAAAACCCGAACGTGCCCGGCGCGTTCAGCGCCAACTACGTGACGATCGGCCAGGAGATCAATGCCCTGCCCGCGAGCACACCGAAGTATGTGGTCGTAAACGCCGGCGGCGTCCTCGCGCGCGGAGTCCCCGTGCCGGCAGAGACCACGATGTTCATCACCCATTCCTTCACCACCGCTGACGCAGCCGCGGCGAACATCCATTATGTCGTCCCCGGTAGCCCGACGGATGGCACAAGCACCATTCCGACAGGAACGCCGAGTGCGGAGATTTTTTATATAGACTAGACCCTATTTTTTAAATAGTTCCGAGAACTTCAATTTGCACACCGCAAAAAGATAGATAATCTCCAAAATGCCGACGGTGTTGACGATCAGTATAATCACAAACCACCACGGCTGTCCCCGCCTGCCCGAATGCCATAACGCGAGGCCTTTCCAAAACAGGCTCCATACCACAATGAACAACAACCACACGCCGCCGGCCCCACCAAAGCCCGACCCGACGACCGAATTTAATATGTTCATATGTCTATTATACCATAAACGAAAACACCCCGATGGGTGTTTTATATCTTCACAATTTCCAGCTCGGTATATTCCTGCCTGTGGCCCTTTTTCTTGCGGCTGCGGGTCTTCGGATGATACTTGAAGACGATCGCTTTTTTGCCCCGGCCGTCGCCGAGTACCGTGGCTTCTGTCTTTGCGCCCGCAACGTATGGCGCGCCAACCTTGACCGCATCGCCAACGGACGTCAAAAGGACGGTGTCAAAGACCACCTTATCGCCGGCCTTCACGTCCAGCTTTTCTACTTTAAGCTTTGTCCCCGCAGAGACCCGATATTGCTTGCCGCCCGTTTCAATTACCGCGAAGTCGTTTGCCATGATCTTTAATGCAATATGAATGGTTTAATTGACATTGATTATAGCCGCAAAGCTGAGAAATAGCAAGATGGCCATAACGAGGGTCATCACGGCAACAATCTTCCCCAGAACCTTATCCCGCGCCTCAAGGTCAAGCGCGACGAAGAAATCGACGACCACGATGACGACGCCAAGAATGCCCATCAGTATGATGTCGCCAAAATTCCCAATGTGGGTGATCCCCTCCATATCGTTGAAATGCAGGATGACCGGGCCGGATGACATACTGCTCAAAGCGCCCAGCGCCCAGAAAAAGCCACCCACGACAAATGCGAGAGACAGGAGCGAAAGCAAACTTACCAGGCGATGTTGTGATATCTTTTTGATCATGGCTGCTCGTGCGACGCCGGAATCTTCGTTTTCTTTCCTCGCAGTATCGCGGTAGCGGCGTCCGGATCTATGGCGTTGATATTGATCGCGGTTGAGATCTCAAAACCCCCGGGCGGTGAAATGATATTCACCGGCACAACTTCGATGTGCCAATGATGATGACGATAATCCTTCCGATCGAGCGGCGTATCGTGTATGAAAAAGTTCAGATCGGGATCATTCAGGTTCTTTTTCATTCGTTGCATTGCCGATTGGAGGGCAAGCGCGATACCGCGGACCGCCGCAGGCGACGTTTCACGGAATGATGCCCAGTGCTTTTTTGGAAGCACGTTTATTTCAAAAGGCCGCTTTGAAGCGTAGGGGGCGAGAACGATCGCGTGTTCGTTCTCGACAACGATGCGTACTTTTTTCTTCCTTTCTATCTTCAGGATATCGCAGCGCACACATCGTCCAAATTTTTTAAAATAATCGCTCGCACCACGGAGGGAATGTGCCGTATGTGGCGGGATGATAGGAAGTGAAAGTATCTGGTAGTGAGGATGCCACAGAGACGCGCCCGCCGCCGGGCCGTAATTATAGAACGATGAAATATATGCGGCGCACTTGTCCTTGGCAGCCATCTGATGGAGCACTTTGAGTGCCTCGAATACTTTGATGGCCTCGGCGGCACTGAGATCGATAAAGTGCCTGTTATGGTCGCGAGTGATGAGCAAGTTATGCGTTCCCACCGCCGTGCGAGCATGATAGATACCATGCCGAAACGGCACGGAACAAACCGATCCGCGTTCGACGGCGGGATATTTATTGGGGATCACCGCAATATCCCAGTTTTTTTCATGGGGAAAGAGGAGCATTGGCGGCCAGTTACCGTTTTTTTTCAGATCCTCGAATGGGCAGCTATTTTTTGGGGATTTTTTTCTCGGCTTCTTTTTTGCATCCAAAAACTTCGGCCGTGCCGCACGCCCCGGCGCGATCAATACCCAATCCCCCGACGTTAAATCTTGTCGTAATTCGCTCATATTATTGCGTGGTGCTTGTGGCAGTCGCGCCACCGACCATTCTATTATAATAATACCAATCAAAAACGTTCTTAGCGATAGGAACCGCGTTCAAACTTCCCTGTTTGGAATTCTCAATAAGGATAAGCAGTGCGATCTTTGGATTTATGCACGGGAAATAGCCCACAAAGAGCGCGTTTTCCTCCTGGTTGTTCTGTACCTGCGCGCTCCCGGTCTTCGCGCACGCCTGCGCGGGAAGGTTGTCCATCGTGTACGCGGTGCCGCGCGGGTCGGATACCGTTTCAAGCATCCCCTGCTGTACCTGCTCTATCTGCGGCAAAAGATCGGTCAAATCGGCGCTCACGACCGGCGTCGAACTGGCGTTCAAGAACGGCTTGTAGATCGTGCCGCCGTTCGCGATCGCGTCGATATAGCTCAGGAGCTGGATCGGCGTCACAGCGAGCGATCCCTGGCCGATAGAAACGTTGTACGTGTCGCCGAGCGACCACGGGCGCGTGGAGACGGTGCTCCACCACGCGGGCGTCGGTAAGAATCCCGCCGCCTCGCTCGGCAGATCGATCCCCGTGCGCTTTCCCAACGCAAAGGTACTCCACCAGTTATAGAGTTGCGCGGGGCCCAATCCCGTAATGCCATAATCCACCGAATTATTGAGTGGCGGGGTGGTGTACTCCGGTGATCCACCACCGACGATGTAGAAGTAGACATCTGACGACTGCGCGAGCGCGCTGGCAAGGTCGATATAGCCATGCGATTCCCAATCGAGATATTTTGTAGGCGTCGAGGAGTTATACGGGTCGGGCACCATCAGATAGCCGGGCGAATACAGTTCCTGATCGGGCGTGATAATACCCTCTTTCAACGCCGCAACCGCATCAAGCGGCTTGATCGTTGACCCGGGTTGATACTGTCCGGATACCACGCGATCAAAGAGCGGCTTATCGGGCGATGTCAGATAATTTTGAATTTTCGCAGTACTGCTCGCGGGATTCTCAAACGCGTTGTTATCGTATCCCGGCAGATTGACGAGCGAGAGCACGGCGCCCGTCTGCGGATCGATCGCAAGCCCGACGCCCACCTGACGCCCAAGCACCGAAAGCTCCTGCTGGATGGCGTCGTACAGTTCTGTCTGTAAACCGCCATCGATCGTCAAATGCACCGATCCACCAATGGTGGGTGACGATTGCTGTTCTTCTCCCAATACTTTTCCGGTGGCATTGGTGAATTTAACGCTGACACCCGGCGTGCCTTGCAACACCGTGTCATATTCCTGTTCGATACCCGTCTTTCCCACAAAGTCGTCGGCGGTGAGCTTTGCATCGCTCGCAAGATCGCTCTCGCTCACGCGCCCGACGTATCCCACGACGGATGAGAAGACCGGGCCGTTCGGATAATATCGCTCATAATCGCTCTGGATCTCGATCGTGGACGATCCGAACGCCTGGATGTTCACAAGCTGCGACTGGCTGATGTCTTGCGCCAATACCACCGGGGTGGAAAAATCCTGCGCTTCGCTTTGGCTTAACAACGACCACACGGTTGACGAGGGAACACCGAGAATATCTTGCGCTTCGGCAAGTGTTGAACTCTGCAACGATGGATTGGAAATGAAAAGGTTCGCGTTGAGGACAGCGTCGAAGACTGCCTTGTTCTCCACGAGCGGATCGCCTTCAGCATCGTAGATGATGCCCCGCGGCGCAGGCGTCGCCTGTGCCTGGCTTGCGTTGTCGAGCGCGCGCGCGGCGTAGTAACCGCCCGACATGTTCAGATACGCCACGCGCCCGAGTATGACGAGCGCGATGGCGCCAATGACCGCGCCGAGCACGGCGGATGGTCGCGCGCCGAGCGGCACTTCCACCATATCAAGGTCGTGGCCCCAATCGTCATTCAACGAATCTTCAAATGGAATATCTGGCTTCTTCTTCATCACACGAGGTTATGAAAGATTCAACCTGTCGAACACCAAAAATATCAAACCGCCAAATATCAGACCGCCAAGCATGTCTATCAACAATAATTCCCAATCCCCAAAGAACGCCGAGGGCGCAATGGCGAGATAGAGCACGATGAATCCGCACACGATCGCGACGGGGGCCGCTGCCCATACCGACCATGAGAACACTTTATGGAACGCGTAGGCCGCGATCGGAATGATGCCAAAGATAAAAATATCGGTGCTCGCCGCCGGCTGCCAGTTGACCACGAATACCCCAAACAGGACAAATATGAGCAATTCCCAGATCTCAAAGTAGAACGCGAAAACGATGAGTGTCGCAAAGATGAAATTGATGAACGTTCCCGCCGACGCAAACCAGAATTGGAGCGCACACGCGAGGAGCAGGATGAGGATGGCAAGAATGGATCGCAATCGCAACATATTATTTTGCTATAAGGACGGTTTCCACATTATTCACATCGTACGGAAAACTAAGCGCCGCCTGCTGGAAAAAACCATCCCCAGAAGTGCTTGTGGCGACCACCTGTGCGATCGGCAGGGCGTACGGGATGCCCGGAGCGGCGGAATAGACGATGTCCCCCGGCGTGATCGTAGCATTGCTCGCGATGGAACCTACGATGGGATCGGAACCGCCCTGTAAAAGTCCGTCCGCGCCGCCGGTACCGACCCGCACCGGCATCTTGAGAGTGTTGTCAAAAATGGTCTGCACAAGCGCCGCGGTCGGGAACACCGTCTCCACCTGGCCAAGTAGCATCCCCTGGAACGTGACGGCCGCGCCGACTACAATACCATCGTCCGACCCCGCATTCACAAGGAGCTCGTTCCTAAAGTTCATCGGGTAGCGCGAATATACCATCGCCCGGACCGCGTCCGATGTTGACGTCGGCAACTCCAATGCTACCACTTGCAGTGTCGCAAGCTGGGCTTTGAGCGCGTCGTTCTCCGCGGTAAGCGTCTGATCATCCGTCTGCGATGCGCCGGCACCATTTCCGACCGGGCCACCCGACGACGGACTCAGCCACGCACGGATCGCCCATCCATACGAAGGCGCAAAAAAAATAAGCAATGCGAGTATGACTATGAGCGCACCCGCGGCCCAATGATCATTTGATATGCGCTTTCGCCCCATAAAGGATCGTTCTCATTACAGATTGATATAGAGCGGCTTCAGCGGGTTGTCGAGCAGCTCACGATGCGCGTCAAAGTCGTCCACCATCTGGCCAAGCCCGCGCACCACGCACGTCAGCGGATCGTCGGCCACGGTCACGGTAACGCCCGTCTCTTTTTCAAGTAATTCGTCGAAGCCGCGCAGGAGCGCGCCACCGCCGCACAGCACGATACCCTGACGCAAGACATCGCCCGCCAGTTCTGGCGGCGTCTCTTCGATCACTTCGTGTACCGAATCGATGATCTGGCGCAATGATTTTGCGAGTGCCATGCGCACGTGATTGTTCTTCATGCCGATCTCACGCGGGAGGCCGGTCGTATAGTCGCGGCCACGGATGGGAACCTCCATGCGCTCATCGAGCGGGATCGCGGAACCCACTGCGATCTTGGCGAACTCCGCCGTCGGCTCGCCGATCGCAAGGTGGAATTCGTCACGCACGTAGCGGATGATGTCCTCGTTGAACTTGTCCCCCGCGACTTTCAGCGTGCGCGAAACGACGGTGCCACCAAGCGAGATGACGGCGATGTCCGTCGTGCCGCCACCGATGTCGATGATCATGCTCGCGGTCGGCGTCATGATCGGCAAGCCGGCGCCGAGTGCGGCAGCGGTCGGCGACTCCACGAGGTACACTTTTGAGCAACCGGCGTTCAGCGCCGCGTCCTCGACGGATTTTCGCTCCACTTCCGTAAGGTTGTTCGGAATGGCAAGGATCGCGCGGCGGTAGGACATGATCGGACTCGCTTTCGGGCGGCTGAGCAGATGACGGAGCATCTCCTCCGTCATCTCAAAATCGGAGATGACGCCGTTCACAAGCGGACGCACCACGTTGATATGTGGCGGCACGCGGCCCAACATTTTCTTTGCCTCATCACCCACCGCAAGCACGTGGTTCGTCTTCGTATTGATCGCCGCAACGGACGGCTCGTTCACCACGATACCTTTGTTCTTTAAATAGATAAGTGAATTCGCCGTGCCAAGATCGATGCCGATATCTTTGAAAACATTATCGAAGAGTGCCATAGTATCGCGGAATGATTTTAATTATTTTTAATGATTGCCAAGGATTCTTTTAAACTCACGACCCGGGGCTCTTTTTCCGTCCTTTTTTTGATCTCCACCATTTCATCAACAAGCTTGGGGCTGAGCACAATTCTCCAGGGAATACCGATCAGATCGGCCTCCGCAAACTTCTCGCCCGCGGACATTTCCCTATCGTCATAGAGTACTTGGATGCCCGCTTTTTGTAAAGAATCATAGGCTTCCGAGCCATCGATGCCCCCGAGCGCGAGCAAATGCACCGCAAACGGCGCGACCGATTCTGGCCACACGATGCCATGCTCGTCGTTATATTTCTCGACAATCACGCCCATCACGCGGGAGATCCCGACGCCAAAACAGCCCATGATCGGATATTGTTTCTTGCCCTCTTTGTCTGTGTACGTCACATCAAAATCCTTCGCAAATTTTTGGCCGAGGTCGAAGACGTTACCCACCTCCGATGCCCGTGCCTTCGCGAGTGTCCCCTTGCCGCATCGCGTGCACTTCTCCCCTTCTTTTTCTTTTGCGATCTCCACGTTCACGCAAAAATCGCATGCGTCGCAATATAAAATATCGTCCTCACCGGCATCGGTGAGCACCATGAATTCGTATGAAACTTTTTGCGTGAACGCACCGCCGGAGGCCTCCGTAACCTTTGCCGTCAATCCCATTCGGGCAAAAATGCGTAGATATGCCTTCTTCATCTCCGCATAGAATCGCTCAAAATCCTCCTGTGTCTCGTGGAAGCTATACATATCCTTCATCAGAAACTCTATGCCGCGGAGAAGCCCCGATTTCGAGCGCAGCTCGTCGCGGAACTTCCAATTGATCTGATACACCGCCTTCGGAAGATCTTTATACGTATTCACATACTTCATGACGAGCGGCGTCACCACTTCTTCTTCGCTCTGGCCGAGCGCATAATCTTTTTCGGTGCGACTCTTTACTTTGAATAGCACATCAACCTTATCCCAACCGCCGGTCGTCGCCCAGATGCTCTTTGGGTGGATCATCGGCATGGAGACCTCCTGACCGCCCACAGCGTTCATTTCCTCGCGGACGATGTTCTCTATATTGTTGAGCACCCGCAGCCCGAGCGGCAGATAGCTATAAACGCCCGCCATCAGCTTAGAAACAAAGCCGGCCCGGGCCAGGAGTTGGGCATTTACGGTCGCCTCATCCTTTGGGGCGTTCCGCTCCGTCTTTGTGAACAACTGAGATTGGCGCATATAGGCCAATGTTAACACCGACAGGGAGCTGAATCAATCGGTCACAATCGCCGTTCAAGTATCTCCGTAAGCTTTCCCAGAACCTCCACGATCCCGCCGGAGAGCTGGTGAAATGTTTCGTCGAAGATATCGAATTGTATATCCAGGTAGGTCATAATGATGTCCAACACCGGAGATACTTCTTCGCGGATGATGAGGCGTATCTCTTCCAGTAATTTTTCTTTTTCTGATTGTTCCATTGAACAATCATATCTGTCGCAGATTAAAAATGTATTAACTTTTTTTCTTCGCTGATAAGCTGATTCCCCCGCAAAAACGCTATCACCGGAGCACCACAATCATCGCACAATCTATAGTACGAAAGCATGCCCGACCATTCGATCTTTATGCAGTGATTCCAGGTGGTCTCTTTTCGACACAGATCGCATTTTCTCATAGAGATAGTATTAAATTTATTTAAAATGACCTTTGTGGACATAGTATGGGTGTACCACAACGCCAAGTCAAAAAACTTTTAATGAAAATTTAATGTATCGAATTATAAAATGATCCCTCCGCCCAGCATCTCCCCTTTTGCACTATAGAACACCACGGACTGGCCTTCGGCCACGAATTTTTGAGGGGTGGAAAATACCAGCTTATACTTGCCTTCGTTGAGTTTCGAGAGTGTTGCCCCCGAGAGCGGCTGGCGATAACGCACGCGGGCGCAAACAGAAACCGGCGTGGCATCCTCCGGTATCCCTGAGATAATATTTATCTGTGTCAATTCGATCTCGCTCCGATAGAGCGCCGGATCATCCTGTCCCTCGGCAAGCATCACGGTATTTGTCCCTGGATCTTTCGAAGCCACATAGAGCGGCTTGCGCTCGACTGCGCCGCCGGTCTTCGGGAACACAAAGTCGGCATCAATATGTCGCTGTCCGATAGTATAGAACTCCACGCCGGAATGTTCGCCGATCTTCTCGCCGGAGGTCGTGAGGAGCGCGCCGCGATGCTCTGGAATATATTGCTTGAGGAAATCGTCCAATGAGAACTTCCCGAGGAAGCAAATTCCCTGCGAATCCTTTTTCTCTGCCGTAAGCAATCCAGCACGACGCGCGATCTCACGCACCTCAGGCTTCTTGATACTACCGATCGGGAATAGGCAATGCGCGAGCTGTTTCTGGCCGAGGGTCCACAAAAAATATGACTGGTCTTTGTTGGGATCGGTAGCTTCAAACAATTTAAAAACGCCTTCCAACGATTTTTCTAGTTTTACATAATGCCCCGTCGCCACAAAGTCCGCGCCGCTCGCGAGCGCTTTCTCCAAAAATAATCCGAATTTGATCTCGCGGTTGCACATCACGTCCGGATTGGGCGTGATCCCAGCCCGATAGCCCTCTATCATATACTGCACCACGCGGTCTTTATACTCCTGCTCAAAATCCCAAACGTAGAACGGGATGCCGATGTGCTCCGCCACGCGGCGTGCATCCTCGGCGTCGGCTTCGGCACAGCCATCGATGTTGTAGCAACGCATAAAGATACCCACGACATCATAGCCCTGCTCTTTCAGTAAATGCGCCGTGACAGAGCTGTCCACGCCGCCCGACATGCCGACAAAAATTGTTTTATGAGAATTTGACATGTTTATAAGATACTCTACTATCTTTGGGTGGAGGTTCCTTATGGAAGCGTCTCTCCTGGAGCCATTGTTTCAGGCAGCTCGCATCGTTGTAGAATGGGTATGTGCTTGCATGGGCATAGGGGTTCTTGCATACATTGGTGCAATCGGCACCATGTCCTTGAAATGATCAGTTATCCTGCCCGGTCTTCGGCCCAACGCACTACGTTCGGCCGATTTTTTATTGCTACACCCGCTCCACGTAATCTCCGGTCTGCGTGTTCACCCGGATCATATCGCCCTCGTTGATGAAGAGCGGTGCGGAGACCTTTGCGCCTCCTTCGATCGTCACCACTTTGTTGCCTCCTTGCGCGGTGTTTCCTTTGACCGACGGGGGCGCTTCCACCACTTTGAAATCCATCTTGACCGGGATCTCGATCTTGATCACTTTATCCTTGAACACCATCGTCTGCACGCGCGTGTTCGGTTTCAGGAACTGCGCCTGCTCGCCGGCCACGTCCGCCTCGAGTTCAAAGCGCGCTTTCGGGTTGTTCTCCTCATGGAACCAATACTGCCCCTTGCTCTCGTAAATGAACATCGCGTGCTTGCGCTCGATCTCCGCCTCTTCAAAAGAATCGCTCGCCTGGAAGTTGCGATCCAAAAGCTTGCCTGTGATGAGGTTGCGAATGCGGGTCTGCACGACGGCCTTGCGCTGCTGCATGCGCAAAAAATGGGTCTCGATCACCTCGTACGGTGCGCCGTCCATGATGAACAGAACTCCTTTGGTTAAGTCGGTATATGCGAGTGCCATATCGGATATTATTGTAGCAAAAAAGACGGGATTTGCAACTATTTGCGGGGGCTGAAGGAGTCGGACCTTCGACGATCGTTTTGGAGACGATCATTATACCGTTTAACTAAGCCCCCTTTCTCCTTTACATTTTAATACAGATTTCAAAAATGCGCCTGCCCTATAAGAGGCAAGCGCATTTTCTGTGATCAGTTTACTTCCCCGTGATCCTTGCCTCTTTGTGCAGCGTTTTCACGCGGCACCAGTCGCAGAACTTCTGGAGCTCGATCTTCCGCTCCACCAACTTCTTGTTTTTATTGGTGTAATAATTACGGCGCTTGCAGACGGTGCAGCGCATCGTGATCAACCGGTCGGCGTGCTTAACTTTGGCCATGGGAAAGATGATACTATACGCCGGGCTTTTTCGCAAGGTCGTCGCGGAACCCGCCGGCCTGGATGCTCCACAACTTATTATAGAGACCACCTTGCTTGAGAAGTTCATCGTGCGTGCCCTCCGCAAGAACCTTCCCGTTCTCGATCACGATGATGCGGTCCATACGCATGATCGTCGAAAGGCGGTGGGCGATGACGATGACCGTCTTTCCTTGCATAAGCGTGTTCAATGCGTCCTGAATAAGCGATTCAGATTCGGAATCAAGACTGGAGGTCGCCTCGTCGAGGACGAGGATGGGCGCGTTTTTAAGGATCGCGCGGGCGATCGCGACGCGCTGGCGTTCACCGCCCGAGAGCTTCACCCCCCGCTCGCCGACGTACGTGTCGTACTTTTCAGGCAGAGCATCTATGAACTCGTGGCAATGCGCCTTCTTGGCCGCCTCTATGACCTCTTCCTTCGTCGCATCACGCTTGCCATAACGGATATTCTCCAAAAGCGTGCGGTGGAAAAGGATCGGCTCCTGCGGCACGAAGGCGACCGCCGAGCGAAGACTGTCCTGCGTCACTTTTGCGATATTCTGCCCATCGATCTCGATCGCGCCGCCCATCACGTCGTAGAGGCGCAACAAAAGCTTTGTGACCGTCGTCTTGCCGGCACCGGAGGGCCCGACGAGCGCGAGCTTCTGATGGCTCGGGATGACGATACTAAAATCATCCAGGACCGGACGATCCTTTTGGAAATAGAACTCGACGTTCTTGAACGCGATCTCTCCTTTTTTAACATCGAGCGCGAGGGCGTTCGGAACATCCTGCACCTCGTGCGGCATGTCGAGGATCTCCACCATTTCGACCGCGTCGGCATACGCGTCATAGAATCGCCGGATGGTGTAGTTGATCCCCATCAGCTGACCGAAAAGCCCGAGAAGATAGCTCTGGATGAGCACAAAGTCGCCGACAGTGAGTAAGCCTTTCTGCCAATAGATGACGGCGCCATACAGCAGACCGATGTTAATGACGACCATCAGGAATCCCTGTATGGACCAAATATATTCATCCGCTGTCCACGATCTCGTGGTCGCTTTGCGCCACGCCTCCACGACAGAACCGAAAATTCCGGCCTCGTGTTCGGTTCCCGAAAAAAGCGCGATCGTGTTCTGGTTCGCCACCGCGTCCGAGAGCGTTCCCGACACTTTGCTGTCCGCTTCTGCGCGGGCAGTGCGTAGCGGCTGCCGCAGGCGCGCCACGAAGACCTGGAACAATACGAACACAATGACCCAGCCCGCGAGCGCCTCGCCAAGAATGTGGTTGCGGAAGAAAAGCACACCGACGGCACCGACGGCAAAGAAGATCGTCGGGAAGAAGTTCAGAATGACGGAATCGAGGATCGTCTCAAACGACGCCGCGAATCTGCCCACGCGTCGCGTCAGCGTCCCCGTAAAACGCGAGACGAAGAATTGATAGGAATGCTTGATGAGGTATTCGAATGCATGGCGATAGAGATCCGCCATCGCGTTTGCCTCAAGATAGACGATGCTGTAAGTCTGTGTGCGTTGGAACACCCACCCCGCGACGGATATCCCGGCGATCACGATGACGAGTCCAACCAGCTGGGTCTCCGTGCCCGACGACGGATGCCCCGCCGCGATGATATTGAACAGCTGACGCATATAGAGCGGCGAAACAAGGCTCGCGGCCTGCGATAGGATCGCGGCGAAGAACGC
Organism: Minisyncoccota bacterium; assembly: GCA_036510525.1. Classification (GTDB taxonomy): domain Bacteria; phylum Patescibacteriota; class Minisyncoccia; order UBA6257; family 2-01-FULL-56-20; genus JAKAGE01. The sequence goes on along the minus strand of DATCDU010000021.1, from coordinate 48,997 downwards.
AGTCGAAAGAAGCCACGGAAATCGGGCCGCTTCGCAGACATATTCACGGAATACATTCCCCACTTTAACTTTTGGTTTTGGAGTTTCTTCAGGCATGGATTTATATTATACCGCAAAATACGCCTCCCGCATAGCGGCCGAGGATGAGCTTTGTTTAGGTTTTTAAAATAGTTTTAATCGGCCTTTTGATACACTCCATCCAAATCAACAGATCAAAGGTCGTGATTTTACCGAATAAATTAAACTATTACACCGATCAATGAGCGCACTCTTTTTCTGGCTATCGCTTGTTGCAGCAGTGCTTAACGCGATTTTGCCCCTTCTCCATCACTAAATATAATCCCCGCGTTACGATCGTAACGTGGGGATTATGTTCTTTATCTGAGCCGTTGGCCGGAATTGAACCGGCGACCTACTCCTTACCATGGAGTTGCTCTACCAGCTGAGCTACAACGGCGTCCGCTCCAATATACCCTAAAATTACCGGCGATTCAAATAGTCTTTATCGACGATCTCCTTAACATAGATATCGATATTTTCCTGACGCTTTATTTCTTCGAGTGAAAGCCAACGGTACTCTATATTTTCAGAAGTATCGAGGATCGGTTCACCGTTCGTCTCTCCGATATATGAAAGCCGTACAATATGTCTTTCTTCGTTTGGAATGATGTCCTGCGCATGGATCAATCTCGGCTCAGAAGTTATCTCAAGCTGGGTTTCTTCCTTTACCTCACGACGCAGATTCTCGATCAATAATGATCCCGGATTGATGCGCCCACCGGGAATATCCCACTCGCCCTTCACGCCTGGATACTTTTCCGGCGAGCGACGGACGAAAAGATATTTCCCCTCTGGATTCTTGAGGAATATCTTAACACCAACTTGGAGGATCATTTTTTTAGTATATCATTTGAGCCACCTCCCGGACTCGGACCGGGGACCTTCGCTTTACAAAAGCGTTGCTCTACCAGCTGAGCTAAGGTGGCGATGTGCGCGTATTCAATATACCCAAATAAAAAATTTACCGCCAGGTGCAGAGGGTGAAAACACCTCAATGCACCTTGGCGGAGCGATCCATGTGGCGGCAGGCTTACCGAAGCCAGCAAGGCAAGTAAGCGGCCGACATCACAAGTGGACTCGAGAATACTAACAGAATAATTTTAAATTGTCAAGTGGCTGGCGGAGCTGTATTATTTAACCTTTTTTTAGTAAAATAGAGGGGAAGTTTTAATAGAAATTTAATGTTCTGCATCCTCGCTTGCGGGGGCTAACACAAGAACAATGGAAACAAAATTTACCCATTTACATACGCATTCGCACTATTCCCTGCTCGACGGGCTCACCAAGATCCCTCAGATGGTGGCACGCGCCAAGGAAACAGGGATGGATTCCATCGCACTCACCGATCACGGCGTCCTCTACGGAGCCGTCGAATTTTATAAACTGGCAAAGAAGCACGGCATCAAACCGATACTCGGCGTGGAAGCATACATCGCACCGCGCGACCGGTTCTCAAAAGAGAATGGCGAGCGATATTACCACCTGATCCTGCTCGTTGAGAATCAGAAGGGCTGGGAAAATCTCATCACACTCGTTTCCAAAGCCCATCTTGAAGGGTTCTATTACAAACCGCGCATGGATAAGGACCTTCTTCGCGAGCAACACGAAGGTCTCATCGCCCTCTCGGCATGCCTCGGCGGCGAGGTGGCGCGGACGCTTGCCGCAGGCCAATACGAGGAGGCCAAACGAATCGCGCTCGAGCATCAGGATATTTTTGGCAAAGGAAATTATTTTTTGGAGATCCAAAAACATCCGAACATCCCCGAATCGGAGAATTTGGAACCGCTGTTAGTAAAGCTCTCGAAGGAGACCGGCATCCCACTCGTCGCCACACAGGACAGCCATTACACACACTCCGAGGACGCTGAGTATCACGATGTGTTGCTGGCAGTGCAGACTGGAAACAAACTGACCGACGACGACCGGATGTCCATGAAGTCGGATGATTTCTCCATCCTCTCACCGGAGGCGATGGCGGAAAAGTTTGCGAGCGTCGAGGGCGGCGCCGAAGCACTGGCGCGAACACACGAGATCGCAGAGCGATGCAATGTGGAACTCGATCTTGGACATACCCTGCTCCCCGACTTTCCAAAGCCGGCAGGCAAGACCGCAAACGGCTATCTACGCGAGCTTATAGAAGAGCGGCTGCCCAATAAATTTCCAAAAGAAAATCAGACCGCGGAGCTGCGCGAGCGGCTGGAATATGAACTCGGCGTCATCGAGAAGACCGGCTTCGCCGATTACTTCCTGATCGTGCAGGACCTTATCTATTGGGCGAAGGCGCACGGGATCGCCGTTGGTCCCGGCCGCGGCTCGGCCGCGGGAAGCCTGGTTTCCTACGTGCTCGACATCACGGACATTGACCCGCTCAAGTACGGATTGCTCTTTGAGCGATTTTTGAACCCCGAGCGTATTCAGATGCCTGATATCGATATCGATTTCGCGGACACCCGTCGCGACGAAGTGCTTGCTTACGCGCGCCAAAAGTATGGTGAGGATCATGTAGCACGCATCATCACGTTCGGAACCATGGCCGCGCGCGCCGCGATCCGCGACGCCGGCCGCGCGATGGGATACTCATACGCGTTTTGCGACCAGATCGCAAAGCTCATCCCCTTCAATCCCACGCAGGGCATGAAAGAGGGGTGGCTCGATGAATGTCTTAAAAAAGTGCAGGAGCTAAAACAGTTATACGATACCAATCCCGAGGCAAAGAAATTGATCGATACGGCGCGGCATCTGGAAGGCGTCGCGCGGCACGCGTCGGTGCACGCGTGCGCCACGGTGATCGCGAAAGATCCGTTGATGGAGCGCGTGCCGCTCCAGTTCGCGCCGGGCGAAGAGACCATCATCATCACTCAGTTCGAGATGCACGCCGTCGAAGACCTCGGCCTACTTAAGATCGACTTCCTGGGATTGAAAAATTTGACCATCATCGAGAGCACCATCAATCTCATCAAAGAGCTTCACGGCACGGTGATCGACATTTCGCACATCCCGCTTGACGACAAGAAAACGTTCGAGCTGCTGCAGCGTGGCGATACGACCTCGATCTTCCAGTTCGAGTCAAGCGGTATGCGCCGCTATATGAAAGAGATCAAACCCACGCAGGTGGATGACCTGATCGCGCTCGTCGCGCTCTTCCGGCCCGGACCGATGGAACTTATTCCCACATATATTGCCCGCAAGCAGGAAAAAGAGGCCGTCCACTACATCCACCCGCTCATGGAAGAGACGCTCAAAAATACCTATGGCGTCATCGTCTATCAGGAACAGGTGATGGACCTTGCGACGAAGCTCGCCGGACTCACGCGTGGAGAAGGTTATCTTCTGGTGAAGGCTGTGGGAAAGAAGATCAAATCGTTGCTCGACGAGCAAAAAGAAAAGTTTATCAATGGCTGCATCAATAACGCGATTCCTAGGAAGGTGGCCGATCAGGCCTGGGAGCTCATCGAGCCGTTCGCCCGTTATGGGTTCAACCGCGCCCATTCGGCCTGTTACGCGATGATCGGATACCGCACGGCGTATTTGAAAGCAAACTATCCGGAAGAATTTACCGCCGCAGTTTTGAATGCCGAAATGAACGACATCGAGCGGATCTCCTTCCTCATCCAGGAGGCAAAGACCGCGGGCGTAGAGATCCTGCCACCGGACGTGAATCGCAGCTTCATTAACTTCACGCCAGAGGGACCGCGCATCCGCTTCGGCCTGCTCGCCATCAAAAACGTGGGCTCCGAGATCGCCCGCGCAATAATAGAGGAACGCGCCCGCGGCGGCCCGTTCGAAACATTCGACAATTTTCTGAGCCGCATCCAGCACAAAGATCTCAACAAGAAATCACTTGAATCGCTCGCAAAAAGCGGTGCGTTCGACTCGCTGAACGTAGAGCGCAAACAGATCCTGGAGAACATGGAAGAGATCTTACGCTTCGTGAACGCGCTCAAGCGCGGCGGTGCGAATCAGGCCAATTCGCTCTTTGGCTCTTCCATGAGCGCGCCGACGATCACGCTCAAGCTCAAGCCTGCGGCGCCCGCGACGAGCGGCGAGAAATTGATCTGGGAAAAAGAGCTGATCGGATTCTTCATCTCCGCGCACCCGATGACGAACTTCGCCCCGATGATCGAACATTACAAGTGCAAACCGATCAGCGAAGTCGCCGCGATGACGGACGAGAAGAAGATCGTCCGCACCGCCGGCCTCGTTTCAAAAGTAAAAAAGATATTCACGAAGAGCGGCCAGCCGATGATCTTCGCCACCATCGAAGACAACGCCTCCGGCCAGTCCATCGAGGTCGTTGTCTTCAATAGCGTGCTCGAAAAGACCTCAGCCGCGTGGGTGGAGAACGCCTGCGTCATCGTGGACGGCCGCGTATCGCACCGCGACGGCGAGACGAAGCTACTCTGCGAGAACGCAAAGAAGCTGGAATAGAACCCGATCGCTATTCTAGCGAACCGCTTTCGTAGCGTCCTGTTCCTCTTCTTTCTTCAACTCACCCTCCTCGGCAATTTTTTGAGCTTCATCGTCAAAGGTGATCTCTAATTTACCGATCCAATTCGGCTTATTAATAATTCTATCCAGCGACGATGAGGTCTGCCATTTTATCCAGACGGTGGAAAATGGCGGTTCATCGACGACGCCATTGATAAAATCTTCCGCTTCCTTATCGATTGCTTTTGGCACACGGAGCTTCATAAGTTCGATCGTGAGATCGAGATTCATTGCGTCCTTCGTTCGCCAATCTTGCCGCATTGCGTCCTCAAAATGCTTCACTGAATCTTGCTTCAACTGCTCGATCCATTTCTTGCGGAGTTCAAGATCTTCTTTTTTCTCCTTCTTATCCGCTTCCTGATCTTCCTCTTTTTCGAGTGAGCCGCCTTTGGCCTCTCGGCCACCTTCTTCATCGTCGAGCGCGATGCCATCCGGGAGATTTTCGCGCCCGTGCTGTTCTATCCAGTTCTTTTTTTCCTCCCCCAATTCTTCCTTACGCTTTTCGAGCTGTTTGATCTTTTCATTCTGAAAACTCGCAGTCGGAGAACTCTCACTATTGGGTGGCATACCCATGCTTTCCCTTAATTCGGCTAGTTTTGCTTCTGTTTCGGCAATAGATTTTTGGGCGGCAAAAATTTCTTGATCGACGTGATCTATTTCGCCCACCGTTTCATCGATCTCCGCTTCAGGAGATTTTTCCGGAGCATTTTCAATTAGTTCCTCTCGATTTTCCAAGCTTGCCTCTGGCTGTTCTAGGGATTGTCCCGCCTCATCAGCGCTGTCCTCCATGCCCGAACTCATCGCCTCCCGACTCTTTTTATCCATATTCATTTCTTTGGGCGCATCAGCGGAAAGAACACCGTCTCCCGCACCGGCTTATCCATAAGCACTGCAAATAAGCGCTCCGACATCCCGAATCCTCCCGCGGGCGGCATACCGTACTGGAGCGCCTCCAAAAAATCCTCATCGAGGTGTTGAGCCTCGGCGTCCCCTGCCGCGCGAAGTTTCATCTGCTCCTCAAACCGCGCGCGTTGGTCGTCTGGATCATTGAGTTCGGAAAATCCCTTGCCAAGCTCCGTACCGCATGCGACGATCTGGAACCGCTCCACAACACCAGCTTTCTCCGGATGCCGCTTCGCGAGCGGTTCGATCTCCACCGGCGGGTTGACCAAGAAACATGGCTCAATGAGGGACGGACGGACCGTTTTTTTGAAAATGAGATCAACGAGGCGTCCTTTGCCCGCGCCCTTCTCTACTTCGAGTTTCAACTCTTTAGCTTTTTTTAATAACTCTGCGTGCGTTGCCACGATCGGGTCAATATCGTTGGCTTTTTTGAACACCTCCACATAATCCACGGTCGGCCACTTTTTTGACCAATCAATTTTCGTGCCACCGAACTCCGTCACGAGTCCGCCACACGTCTTCTCTATCACTTCCCTGTAGACCTTCTCGGTCAACTTCATCACGTCGGTGTAATCGCTGTACGCCCAGTAGAATTCGAGCTGGGTGTAATCCTGCAAATGCTCACGATCGATCCCCTCATTACGGAAGATCCGCCCGATCTCGAAGACTTTATCAAAACCACCGACGAGCAAGCGCTTCAGCGGTAACTCAAGCGAAATGCGGAGATAAAAATCTTCATCGAGCGCATTGTGGTGCGTGCGGAACGGTTCTGCTTCGGCCCCGCCGGGAAGATTCTCGAGCACCGGCGTTTCCACTTCCAAGAATCCTTCGCGCTTCAGCGCGTTGCGGAACGTTTCCCAGAATACCGTTTTCTTGCGGAATAGCTCGCGCAGATCAACTCCCGCGATGAGGTCCAGATAGCGTTTCCGGAAACGGATATCGTCATCCTGCAGACCCTCCCACTTGTCGGGCAACGGCAAAAGTGCCTTGCCACCGAATTGCAGCTCGTGCACCTCCAAACTTTTCTCGCCGCGCTTAGTGGAAAACAACGGCCCGGTGACGGAAATGAAATCCCCCATGTCGAGCACCGAACGCCAAAAAGCGAGGTCCTCGAGCGCATCCTCTTTTAATACCAGCTGGATCTTTCCCGATTCGTCTTCAATGTCGGCGAAGATGATCTTGCCTTGGTCACGCAGACTACGCACGCGGCCCGCGAGCGAGATCTTCTCGCCCGACGCCGCTATCGCTTCGAATTCTCCCAGCGCGTGGCCGATCGCGAACGAGCGCTTTACCCGCGCCGGATACGCGTCGATGCCGGCCGCCTTTATGGCGTCCAGCTTCTTCCGCCGCTCCTGCACGAGCTCATCTATCATTGCCATTGCCTAATCATAGCGCAATGTATGGGATTTGAGAACACAAAAACACCCTTTCGCCGAACGGTCATCTGCCTGGAGGCGAAAGAGTGTTTTTTGTGTTGCTAGTCTATCTTCAAAATCTCATACGTCATCACCCCCGCAGGCGTCGTGACATTGATCTTATCCCCCGCTTTGTGCTTTAAGAATGCCTTTCCCAACGGTGACTCGTCCGAGATCCTGCCCTCCTCCGGCTTGGCTTCGTATTTGCCGACAATGGTGTAGACCGATGTCTTATCGCCCTTCTTGATCGTGATCACCGATCCAACCTCCACGGTACCGTTATGAGATCCATTCTTCTCAATGACCACCGCTTCCTTGAGGAGGTCTTCCAACTCAAAGATGCGCGTCTCCACATTGGCTTGTTCGTCGCGCGCTTCCGCGTATTCGGAATTCTCCGAAAGATCGCCATATTCCTTTGCCTGCTTGAGACGCTGGGCGACCTCGTTGCGCCGGATGTTTTTCAACTGCTCGAGCTCGGCCTTGAACTCTTCCAAGCGCTCTTTCGTTAGATATTGCTTGCTCATGGGTTAATAATAGCCGCTCAAGTAGCGGTTATACGGCGTTAATTGCTTGTTTTATAGGAGATCTAGGATTTTAAGTCGTATTGACCCTTCCACAACCTCCAGCGAATTGTACACGCTTCTCCTAAAAATTGCAACCCTCCGGAAAATTTGACGTGTGAGCGGATGTCGTTCACCCAATGGACCGGTACTTCCTTTACCCGGTATCCCAGGCGGACCGCGAGCGCGAGCGTCTCAACGTCGAATCCCCATCCGGTGGTCTTTGACTTTATGAATATCTTTTCTGCCGCTTCGGCGGTATACGCCTTGAAACCGCATTGCGTATCCCAGATGCCCGGCAGGAGGAATAATTGGACGAGCAGGTTGAGTGCCTTGCCGACGATCTGCCGATAGAGCGGTTCCGGCGGATCGAGCTTTGCGCCCTGCACGGCACGCGATCCAATCACCACGCCGTAGCCGTCTTTGAAGAGGGGGGCCATCTTCTCGAACTGGTCAATGGAAGTTGAGTTATCGGCGTCGGTAAAAAGGCGGATATTCCCCGTGGCGAGCAACATCCCCTGTTTGACCGCGCCGCCCTTGCCCACGTTATCCTTGAGGTCGATCAACTTCAGGTTCTTCACCATCTTTGCCATATTCCTCACGACCGACGCGGTGCTGTCAGTCGAACCATCGCTCACGACAAGGATCTCGTAGGAATAATCGACGGTGCTCAAACGCTTGTCCATGTCGATCAACGTCGAGGGAATTCGCTCCGCCTCGTTGTACGCGGGGATGATGATGGATAAATAGGGCTGCGCCATTGCAACTATTATATCACGCCTTGGTGAGTATCATCGATCCGTCTTTCGTGATCGCTACCGTGTGCTCGAAGTGCGCGGCCCACGAATGATCGGCGGTGCCGTAGCTCTCGTCCAAAAGCTGGGCGATCTCTCCGGCGCCAACAGCGATCATCGGCTCGATCGCGATCACCATGCCGGGCACAAGCTTTATGCCCGTGTGGCGGTTGCCATAGTTGAACACCGTCGGATCCTCGTGGAGCGCACGGCCGATCCCGTGGCCGGTCAGTCCCTCCGCGATGGAAAGTTTGTTCTTCCGCACCACGCGCTCGATGGCGTAGCCGATGTCGCCGAGCGTGCGACCCGGCTTGGCCTCCTTAATACCCGCGTAGAGCGATTCCTCCGTGACGGCCATGAGCTCCTTCGCCTCCGCGCTCACATGGCCAACAGCGACGGTGATCGCGGCATCGAGATAAAATCCTTGGTGCTTCAAGCCAAGATCAAGCTTGATGATATCGCCCTCCAGTAAAACGTACTTTGACGGCTGGCCATGCACGACCACGTTGTTCACCGAAGCGCACAGCGTGTAGGGATACGCATGGCGCGCGCCTTCGGGGCGATAGTTCAAGAATGCCGGCGTGTCGCCGCCATCAACGATCAGCTTCCGGGCGATGCGGTCGAGCGAGAGCGTGGTCACGCCCGACTTCACTTCGGCTTTCAGCTTTTGCAAAACGGCGCCGAGGCGCCGTCCACCTTCTGCCATGATTTCAATTTCTTGAGGGGTTCGTAATTCCATATTTTTTGATCGCCGCATTTATTTTTCTTTCGACTTCAGCTTTCGTGCCCATCCCTGAGATATTTTTGACCATATACCGCTCGCCGAAAAAAGCAACCACACGCGTGATCTGCTCTTTATAATACTTCTGACGGTTCTGCAACGCACGCATGCTATCGTCGTCGCGGCGGCGCTTCTCCACTCGCTTGAACATCTCACGGTTCGGTATCTTTAAATAGATGACGAGCGGATCGAGCCGCTTCGCGCGGGCGAGCTCGCGAGCAACCAATTTCGCCTCGTTGATCATCTTCGGCGTGCCGTTGAACAGGATACCCTTCTGCGCCGGCACCACTGCGATCACGCGTTTGAAAATATCCCTTACGACAACCGTAGGCGTAAGCTTGCCGATCGCCGTCGTCTTCTCATAATCAAAGCGTGCCCGTGACGACGGTTTCCGCACCTCGTGGCCCATATCAAGATCATAGAGATGATATTTCTTTGCCAGGCGCGTCGCCTGCGTCCCTTTTCCCGAAGCGGGATCGCCAAGAAGGATCAGGTTGAAAGGTTTATTCATCTATGCCAAGCGCCTTATTGATGTTCGCCGCGATCACGTCCGGTGCCGGCGTGCCGTCGATCGTGATGAATGTCGTCTGTGTTCGTAAGTAATCCATCGGGGCTTTTATCGCCTCGTCGTAATCGCGAAAGCGCTGCGCGATCGCCTCGGAAGTGTCGTCCGTCCGTGATTCGTTCCTCGCTCGCAAGAGCAGCCGCCTCACGCATTCCTCACGCGGGACGTCAATGAATATGGTCGCCATCTTGTCCATCCCATGGCTTTTGCAATATTCCACAAGGAACTGCCCCTGGCCGAGCCGGCGCGGGACGCCATCGAAGACGATTCCCTTTTCATGCGGGATCAGCGGGAGTTGATCCTGCAACACCTCTATAATAAGCTCGTCCGAGAGCAACGCACCCCGTTCCATCGCGGAGAGTTTTTTCCCCAACGGTGAATCGCTCGCAAGAATCCTGCGCAGCGTTCCGCCCATCTCCCAAAACAAAAAACCGAGTTTCTCGGCCAGTCTTTTCCCCTGCGTCCCTTTGCCCGATCCCTGCGGCCCGGCAACGAAAATGACGTTGTAGTCCATTGATGATTGTATCTTAGCAAGAAATAATGGAAAGCAAAAGCACTGCGGGCGGCTTGATAAATGAAATGGAATATCGTATATTGTGGAAAGTAAGTTTCATCGGTGCCGCTCTGGCACCTGTCCGCGACATTCAAAACAATGCAAAAAGTTTTCCATGTCGGAACCCCAACGCCAACGCGCCTATTAACCCCGAACCAGATAGGGACCTTGATCCTTCGCATCAAAGGCCGTGGCCTCGATGGACGACCTCTCCGTGAAGCGCGAGCTGCCCACGAGAACGACGTCCTCGCTCCCCCAAGGCTCAGGTGGTGTCCTCCCCGCAAGCATTAGGCGCACATCATCACCCATCAACAAAGCCGGCAGGGATCATCCCTCCGGCCTTTTTCTATCTCTATTTTTTCATCACTAGTATCGAATAAAATATCCTCTTCTTGAAAGGTGTCTCGGAGCCGCGAAGGCGGCGAGAGCCAAGGCGGCCAGCCAGTAGGCGCGACTCTTAGGAGTCCCGTGGGAGAACGCCGTCACTTCAGAAACAAAAGCTGTTTTGCTATTCTATTCCTTCGTATTCCCTAACCGTCAATTGCGAATCCACTTGCCTCATAGTTTCCAAAGCGACCGCGACGACGATAAGCAACGCCGTGCCGCTGATTGTGACGACGGAGATGCCGGTGATGGCCTGCACGATGATCGGCAAAATGGCGATAATGCCGAGGAACGTCGCGCCGAACAACGTGATGCGGTTCACGATGCCATGGAAATATTTTTCCGTATTTTCGCCCGGACGGATGCCTGGCACGAATCCCCCGCTCTGCTGGAGATTTTTTGCCACCTCTTCAGGATTGAACGTGATCGCAGTATAGAAATACGTGAATATGAACACAAGCAGGAAATAGAACAGGCCATAATAAAGCTGATTCGCGACGAATCCCTGCGCGAAGTTGCTTATCCTAAGACCCCACGTCGGCGAGATGAGCACCACAACCTGTGCCAGGAATTGCGGGAAGAGCAGCACCGAGATCGCGAAGATGAGCGGGATCATGCCCGCCTGGTTCACCTTGAGTGGTAAATAACTTTGTGCCCCGCCGTACATTTTGGTACCTCGAACACGCCGCGCATAGGCAACAGGTATTTTCCGTTCGCCCTCGTTCAGATACACAATGCCGGCGATGAGCAAGAGCCCCACGATGATAAAGCCGATGTATGCCGTGAGCAACTGCGCGGTATACGACGCGAGCGCGAGCCCGACGCTCGACGGGATGCGGCTGATGATGCCTGCCAAAATGATGAGCGAGATGCCATTGCCCACCTTCTCTTCAGTGATCAACTCGCCGAGCCAGAGCGCGATCATAGAACCGCATGTGATCACGATGACGTTACGGATGAGGTCGAACGCGTCCGGGCGCGGGATGACGCCCTGTGACATGAGTAAGCTCAAAAATCCGTACGCCTGCACGAACGCGAACGGCACCGTGAGCAAGCGCGAGTACTGGTTGAACTTGGCCTGGCCGCGGGCACCCTCTTCGTAATACATCTCTTTCATCTTCGGGAAGATGATCGTCATGAGCTGCATCACGATGGTGGACGTGATGTACGGACCGACGCCAAGCATCACGACCGACAGGTTCGCGAGGCCGCCGCCGGAGAAGAAGTTGAGGAAACCGAGCAGCTGGTTGGAATTGAAATAGTTCTGCAATGCCGTCGCGTTCACACCCGGGATCGGGATCGCCGCGAGTACGCGGTACGCGACCAAAAGCCCCAACACGATGAGGATCTTGTTGCGGAGCTCCTTTACTTTGAATATCTGTAGAAATCGCTCCATGGATATCTCGCTCTTTTATTTTACACTACCTCCGGCTTTTTCGATCTTAGCCTTGGCACTGGCAGAAACTTCGAAGCCACTGACAGCGATCGGGAACGCGATCTCGCCTGTGCCGAGGATCTTCACGGGACGCTTATAATCCTTTTTTAACAACTTTGCGGTCTTCAAAAGCGCATAGCTTACCTCGAGCGGCGCGCCTGCTTTTGCGTGCGATTTCAATTTGCCCGAAAGCTCACCGAGATTGAACACCACTGGAGCATCCGCTTTTTCCTTATTGCGGAATCCGCGCATCTTTGGGATCTTGAGGAGAATGTCACGCTCCGCCGGCCGGATGCGGTGTCCTGAACGGGAGCGCTGTCCTTTTACACCGCGGCCGGAATAGCTGCCGCGCTTGCCGCTGCGGCCGATGCGCTGAAGGCGCTTTCCTCTAATTGGGGTTCGTGCGTGAAGTTTCATGTTAGTGGTCGTTCCGTGTTAGGCCTTCAATTTCTTTAACGCCTCGATCGTTGCCATCGCGTTCGTCAGCTTGTTTGGCGTGCGGCCGAGGATCTTTGCCGTCGCGTCCTTGATGCCCGCGAACGCGAGCACAAAGCGCACCGAACCGCCGGCGCGAAGGCCATGTCCTTTGCTGGCCGGCTTGATCATTACCTTAGCGGCGCTGTACTTGGCGGTCACTTCGTGCGCGATCGTGCGGCTATCCTTCAAGCTGACCACGAGCAGATGCTTTTTGGCGTCCGTCTTCGCCTTCGCGACCGCCTGCTGGACGTCGAGACCCTTTGCCACGCCGATGCCGACGCGGCCGCGCTCGTCGCCGATCACGATCGTGACGCGGAAGCGGAAACGCTTGCCGCCGGCGACGACGCGGGTGACGCGGCGATTATCGAGCACGCGCTCTTTGAACTCCTCGCGCACGACGGGGCGGTCGCGATTCGGGCGGCGATTGAATGTTCTTGGGGATGATGTGTTTTCAGGCATGATTTTATGATGACACTATTATATGGTGAGTCCGCCTTTCTTTGCGCCGTCGACAAAGCTCTTTACGCGGCCGTGGAACTTGTAGGACCGACGATCGAACACGGCGGACTTGATTCCCTTTTCCATGGCTTTTTTGCCGATCATCTCGCCCACCAATCCCGCACTCGCGGTCTTGGTCATCTTTCCCGCTTTCTCCAAAGTAAAGCTCGAGGCGGAAAGCAGCGTGTTCCCCTTCACGTCATCGACGAGCTGCGCATAAAAATAGCGATTGCTGCGACGCACGGTAAGGCGCGGGCGCAAGGCGGTGCCCGAAATCATTGCGCGGGTGCGGGCGACGCGGCGCATTCTTTTCTGATTGAGTTTCTTGATGGTTTTCATGGAAATAGTGGCGGCGATTACGCGGCGGTGGCGCCCGCTTTCTTGCCAACCTTTCTGCGGATGACCTCGCCCTGGTAATGAATGCCTTTGCCTTTGTACGGCTCCGGCTTCTTCTGCGCGCGGATGTCCGCGGCGACCTGGCCGACAGCGTCCTTATCAATACCCGTCACTTTGATGGTGTTCTTGTCAACCGTAACGACGACGGTGTCCGGGATCGGCATGCGCACGGGCAGGGCATATCCGAGGAAGAGCACGAGCTCTTTTCCCTCGACGGAGACGCGGTAACCGACACCCTCCAGCTCAAGCACTTTCGTGAAGCCAACCGTCACGCCTTCGATCGCGTTCTTTGCGAGCGACCACACGGTGCCCTGGAGCGCCGTCGTCTGCATATCTTTCGTGGTGGTCACCCAAAAATTCGTCCCTTCGGTCTTTACTTCCACGCCTGCGGGAAGGGTGATCGTAAGCTCGCCCTTGGGGCCTTTGATCGTCAACACGTCGCCACTCTGGACGAGGGTCGCACCGGCGGTGATCACGATAGGTTTTTTAATAAGTCGGCTCATGGGATTAAAATAAATTACCAGATCTCAAAAAGATATTCTCCGCCGACCTTCTGCTTCTTGGCCTCGCGGCCGGTCATGATGCCTTTGGAAGTGGAAAGCATGGAAAGCCCGTGGCCATGCATGACCGTCGGCAAGCTGCGATAGTCCGCGTAGGTGTGACGGCTCGGCTTGCTCATGATCTTGAAATCGTTCACCGCCGCTTCTTTGTTCTTGTACGCAAGGCGCACCGCAATGATGTTCTTCTTTCCTGCGGCCTCCTTTTCCGCGCTCTTGACATAGCCGTTCTCCACGAGCTTTGTAAGGATCGCAAAATCCATCTTCGTGAACGGGAAGGTTATCTTGTCTTTCTTTGCCCGGGTGGCATTTTTAAGTTCGGAAAGGATGTTGTAGTGCATAATGTTACTTGTAACGCATAATGTTACCAACTGGCCTTTTTTATTCCCGGGATCTGTTGGGCGGTCGCCATTTCGCGGAAGCAGATGCGGCACAATCCGAAGTCGCGCATGAAACCACGCTTGCGGCCGCAGCGGAAACAGCGCCGCACGATGCGGGATGAATACTTGGGGGTCTTTTTACTTCGGGCGATGACGGATTCTTTTGCCATATTATTTCTTTTTCTTTCCCTTGCGCTTACGCTTTGCTTCCGGCTCGCCTTTCTTCATCGGCACGCCGAACGCGGCGAATGTCTCCACCGACTTCGCGCGGTTGCGTACCTTCGGCACCACGCTGACGCCGATCGAGAACGATACCGGCGATTTTTCCGGCGAGATCTCCGGGAACACCAGATGGTCGCGGACGCCCACGTTAAGGGTGCCGCCCTGGTCGATCGAGGAATGTTCCAACCCGGCAAAGTCCCGGACGCGAGGTAACACTATTGTAATCAAACGCTCGAAAAAATCAACCGCTTTCTCGCGGCGGAGCGTGACGCGGAGGCCGACGATGGTTCCCTCGCGAAGCTTAAAGCCGGCGATGGATTCCTTCGCTTTGCGCGTTTGCGGCTGCTGGCCCGTGACGGCGGCAATGTCGCGCATGACCTGGGGCAGGATCTTTTCCTCAAAGTTCGGCTGCTGGCTAAGGCGGCCGACGCCCGCGTCAATGACGACCTTCTCGACGAAGGCGCGCACTGCTTTCCTATCCGTATGTGTTTTCTTTGTTTCAGCCATGGTAATGATTATGAAAGGGTTGCCTGGCACTTTTTGCAGTAACGGACCTTGCGATTGCCTTCCACACGGCCACCGATGCGGGTCGGCGATTTGCAGTTGGGGCAGATGATCATCACTTTGGCAGCGGCGAGCGGGCGCGAGACCGCGACGATCTGGCCTTTCTCTCCCTGCTTGCGCGGCTTGGAACGCTTTTTGAAGACGTTCAATCCGTCGATCATGATGCGGTCGGTCTCCGGGAATGCCTTCAAAACCACCCCGGTCTTGCCGCGGTCCTTTCCCGATAAAATCTTTACGTTGTCGCCTTTCTTGAGTTTCATAAAAGTAGTGTTATACGATGATCGCTATACAATTTCTTCCGCCATCGTCATTAATTTCTCATTGCCTTTTTCTTTGAGCTCACGCGGGAGCGGGCCGAAGATACGGGTCGCCACCGGCTCTTTCTTGGCGTCGATCAACACGACGGCGTTTTCGTCGAAGCGAACGTAAGAACCGTCCTTCCGGCGCAGCGCGCTCTTGGTGCGGACCACCATCACCTTCACCACGTCTTTCTTCTTGACCGTCTTGCGGGGCTCCGCGCTCTGCACCGACGCGACGATGACGTCGCCCACGCCCGCGTAGCGATGATGGGTTCCGCCGAGGATGCGGAAACACCGCACCACCTTGGCGCCGCTGTTATCCGCAACTTTTATGACCGATCGTTCTTGTATCATAGCTCTATAATTATGCGATCTTGTTTATGATCCTCCAGCGCTTTTCGCGCGAGAGCGGGCGGGATTCCTCGATGATCACCTTGTCCCCCGTCTTGTACTCATTGTTCTCGTCGTGCGCCTTGAATTTGGTCGTCACCTTGTAGTACTTCAAATACTTCGGGTGCTTCTTCAAGCTCGCGACGGCAACCACGCGCGTCTTCATCATCTTGTCCGAGACGACGACGCCAATGATCTTCCGCTTTTTTATTGCTTCGTTATTTTTGGTCATGGGTTTGCATATGGATGAATGTCTTCACGCGCGCGATCTTCTTGCGCGTCTGGTGCAGCTCGTTCACGTTCTTCACTTTTCCGGCGGCCAGGTCAAAGCGAAGCGTGCGGAGCTTCTCACCCGAATCGATCACGATCCGCTCGAGTTCGCCGAGCGACTTGTTCTTCATTTCCTGTACTTCTTTCTTTTTCATGTCTTTTTAATGAAATTATTTGATGATGACGCGGGTTTTTACCGGAAGCTTGAATGATGCCAAGCGAAGCGCCTCTTTGGCGCGAGCGAGCGTCACTCCGTCTATCTCAAAAAGCACGCGGCCCGGCTTTACCGGAAACACATAGTGATCCACCGAACCTTTTCCGCCTCCGAGCGTCTTTTCCGGCGCCTGGAGCGTGATCGGCTTGTCGGGGAAGATGCGGATCCAGAGCCGACCATCACGCTTGAGGTAGTTCGTGATCGTCTTGCGCGCCGCTTCGATCTGGCGGGAATTCACCCATGCCGCTTCCGTGGACTTCAAGCCGAAAGAACCGTAGCTCAGCGTGAGCCCGCGCGTTTCAACCAGGCGCTTGCGGGAGCGCCCCTTTTGCCACTTGCGATGTTTTACTTTCTTAGGAAGAAGCATGGTAAGTATTAATAGTTGGATGACGGTGCGCCACGACGATTGGAAGCAGAGCGGGTGCGATTCGCCTCTTCCTCTTCCTGCTTGGCCTTCTTAGCAAACACTTCTCCTTTATATATCCAAACCTTAATACCGATCGTACCGTACGTGGTAAACGCGGTGCCAGTGCCGTAATCGATGTCCGCGCGAAGCGTCTGCAAAGGCAAAGAGCCTTTCGAAAGATGCTCGTTGCGCGCGATCTCGTTTCCATCGAGGCGGCCCTTCATCAAGATCTTTGCGCCTTTGACCTCGCGATTCTGCAAGATCTGTTCCAAATATTTCTTCATGGTCCGGCGGAAGCGGATGCGCTTCTCAAGATCCCACGCGATCTGCTGGGCGATGTAGCGGGCAGAAACGTCGGAGCGCTTCAACTCCTCCACGTTCAAGCTGAGCGCAACTTTGCTGCGGGTTTTACGCACCTTCATGAGCGCGTCCACAATCGCTTTGTTGAGATCCTCCATACCTTTGCCTCCGCGGCCGATGATGAGTCCCGGACGGGCGGCGCGGATGAACACGCGGAGATTTCCCTGCGTACGCTCGATCTCGATCGCGGCGACGCCGGCGAGCGCGATGCGCTTGTTGATCGTGTTACGGATCGCCTCGTCCTCTTCCAGGAACTTTCCGAAGCCGCCCTTAAGGAACCAGCGCACCGGCCAGCCCTTTGAGATTCCCAAGCGATATGAATTTGGATTGATCTTTTGTCCCATGATGATTATTTGTCTCCGCTCTTACGCCCAAAATTTCTCCGCCAGAAACCGGGGTTCTGTTTTGACTCCGTCACCGGCTTATCCGTAGCGGACTTTGGCTTCTTGTTCTTGGTACGCGGCGATTCGCCCGGCGGAAGCTTCGTCTTCTTCGGCGGGACGATCGTAAAGCGCGACTTCAGGTTCTCGTTCACGCCCAAGACGAGCGTCACGTGGCTCATCTTTTTCTGGATCGGCGATGCACTGCCGCGAGCGCGAGGAAGCATCCGCTTCAACATCGGGCCACCATCAACGCGCACGCTCGATACAAAAAGATGTTCAACATTGGGAACCTTGTTGTTTTTAGCATTCGCGACGGCCGAACGCAAGAGTTTCAGCAACGGCTTGGAAGGGCGGCGGGTCTGCACGAGCAGCTGCGCCTCGGCTTCGTTCACCGACAATCCTTTGATAAGGTCTCCAACGCTGCGTACCTTGCGGGGCGCCATGCGGAGGAAGCTTATTTTTGCAGAGTATTCAGTGGCCATAGTGATTATTTCTTAGCGGGGGCTGGTTTAACAGGAGCGGTGGCTGCAGCTTTCCCGGCCTCAAGCTCCTTCTGCATCTTGCCGCCGTGACGGACGAACTTGCGCGTCGGTGAGAATTCTCCCAAGCGATGGCCCACCATCTCTTCTGTCACGCGCACTTCCACATGCGTGCGACCGTTGTGCACGCCGAACACGTGTCCCACCATTTCCGGTGCGATCTCCGAAGCGCGCGACCACGTCTTGATGACGGTGCCGCTGCCGGACTTGATATTCAAAACCTTCTTCATAAGTTTCGGATCGACGAACGGCCCCTTTTTGAGTGAACGTGACATGGTAGTAAGTTAAAAACTATTTATTATTGCGGTTGCGCAAACTGACGCGGCGCTTGACGATGAATTGGCTCGACCGCTTCTTTTTGTTACGCGTCTTGTGACCCCCGGTAACCTTGCCCCACATGGTCTTCGGTTTGCGGGTGCCGCGCGGCTGCGCGCCTTCGCCGCCTCCGTACGGGTGATCAACCGGGTTCATGGCGCTGCCGCGCACCGTCGGGCGGATACCCATCCAGCGGGAGCGGCCTGCTTTGCCAAAATTGACGAGTGACCATTCGGAGTTGGAAACCTGGCCGAGCGAGGCGAGTCCCATCCACGAGACGCGGCGAACTTCGCCGGAGTTGAGTTTGAGGTCGGTATAGCCATCGGCATTGGCGAGCACTTCCGCGTAGGTGCCGGCGGAACGCGCAAGGATGCCGCCCTGGCCCGGCGCCATTTCAATATTGTAAACCTGCTGCCCCACCGCGATATTACGAAGCTGCATCCGGTTGCCGTTCTTGAGGGGTGCCATTTCTGCCGTGACGATCTCGTCCCCCATCTTCAACTTTTCCGGCGCCAAAATATAGGCGCGGGAGCCGTCGGCATACTTTACAAGCGCGATAAACCCAGTGCGGTACGGATCGTATTCGATCGTCTCAACGATCGCTTTGGAGTTTAACCGGTTCTGCTTTAAGTCGATCACGCGATAGAGCTTCTTGTTGCCGCCGCCCTGATGGCGAACAGTGATACGTCCGGCTGAGTTGCGGCCCGAATGGGATTTCAACCGCGTGACGAGTGGTTTGTAAGGCCGCGCGCCTTTGGTAAGCGAGCTATAATCGGATGATGTCATGCTGCGCCGTGAAGCGCTTGTGGGCTTGTAGGATTTCATTGCCGTTTACTAATTGAGATCTATTTTTTGTCCCTCTTTAATAGTGACGATCGCCTTGCGGTATCCATCGGTCTTTCCTTTGATGCCGCGGCCGGACTTCTTGACCTTGCCATCGCGATTCAAGATATTCACCGCAAGCGCATCCACTTTATAGAGCGCATGGATCGCTTTCTTCACCTCCGGCTTCGTCGCCCCGGATTTTACCAAAAAAACGTACTGATTGGAAGATGTCAGCATCGTCGCCTTTTCGGTGATCCACGGCTTTTTGATGAGAAGGTGATCCATTGTTATATCTTGTAGTGCTTTTCGATCGTTTCGACGGCGCTCTTATCAATGAAAAGATTTTTGTGGTTCATGATGTCGTAGATGTTGAGCGAGCCGGCTTCGATCGTCTTCGTCTTCTGAAGATTGCTCGTTGCGCGGAAAAGATTCTTGTTCGAATTATCAGACACCAAAAGCACGTCAAAGCGCTTATCGCCCTTCTTTGGCGACAACACCGCCTTCAACGCCACGGCTACCGTCTTTGTCTTCGGCGCCTCTATCATAAGGGTGTCGAATACTTTGATCTCACCATCTTTGGCCTTCTTGGAAAGCACAGAAAAGAGCGCGACGCGCTTCATCTTTTTGTTTACCTTTTGCGAATAATCCCGGTCGTTGCGGGGTCCATGCGCTTTTCCGCCGCCTACCCAGATCGGAGAGCGAGTGGAACCGTGACGTGCGCGGCCCGTTCCCTTCTGCCTCCACGGCTTCTTGCCGCCGCCGCGCACTTCGCTGCGATCCAACGCGTGTGCCCACGGCTGGCGCGCGTTCGCGAGTTGCGCTTCCAACACCTGCTGGACGAGCGTCGGGCTCCACTTCGTGCCAAAAACCGACGCGGGCAATTCCACCGTTCCTACCACTTCGTTCTTCAAATTATAGACGTCGGCTTTCATGGCTCAGTAAACTTATTTCGTAGTTGCAATTTCGATCAATCCGCCGCGGTTGCCCGGCACCGCGCCACGCAAAAAGAGCAGATTATTTTCTTTGTCGATCGCTGCGATCACAAGGTTCTTGATCGTCACGCGCTCCACGCCCATGTGACCGGCCATGCGGCGGCCCGGCACAACGCGCTGGAAAGCGGTGGAGCCGATGGAACCCGCGTGGCGATGACGATTCTTCTGACCGTGCGTCTTCGGGCCGCCGCGGAAGTTGTAGCGCTTGACGACGCCCGCGAATCCGCGTCCCTTCGTGATGCCGCTCACACGCACTTTGTCGCCTTCGGCAAAAGAATCCACTCCGATCGCATCATCAATTTTTAATGTTGAAACATCCACCTTTTGGTTGGGACGGTTCTTGAACTCACGCTTTTTCTTACCCAACGTCAACTGGACGGCCTCATAGCCATCCCGCTCATCGGTGCGCACAAAGGAAACCTTGTTCGGCTCCGCGTGGACAACAGTAACCGGAACGACTTTGCCGTCCTTCCAGATCTGCGTCATTTTCAGTTTTTTCCCTAAGATATATGACATTTTCTTGATCGTCCGGAGGGTCCACTATGGGGGCTTTGAATCCCCAAAGAACTAGTAGACGCGGAATCCAGTAAAATTTAATTAACTCCGGCTTTCATCCCGGAGTTTAGAGCACTATCAACCGACCTACCCCGCTTTTAAGCGGGATCCAGAGAAAACGGCGACCGTTTTTCTGCGCCTCGGCATGCCAAGGCAAAATGGGTAAATATTTGCATAAAAACTATCCGAGCAAACCTTGATGACGATTATAGCAAAAGGGGCTCTAATGTCAAATGGGCCCTGCCGTATTGGTCATATTGATCCTTTGAGCATCTTTTCAACCAACTGCTCAAACGAAATCCCCGCCGCTTTTGCCGCTTTGGGCAATAAGCTATGTGGGGTAAGACCCACTCCCCCGGGCGTATTTGTTTCGAGGATATAAATTTTTCCTTCTTTTATAATCGCATCGGTCCGAGAATAACTTCCCAAATCGAGTTCCTGATGAATCCGCAACGCTATCTTTTGGGCCTTCTTTTGTATATTTTTACTTACAGAGGGGGCAAATGGGATCTCTTTGGATTTACCAGAATATTTATTCCGGTAATTGAACCACGAACCTCCCGGAGGGATGATCTCGACCACGGGATACATTCTACCAAGCACCACTCCCATTGTGATTTCTACGCCATCTATCAATCGTTCCGCAAAAAATGAGTTGAGCAGTTTTAATATTTTTTTCACCTTTGGATTTGCCAGGTCTTTGATCGAATAGAGAAGGGCAACCTCGTGTGAAGAGCCTCCGCTTGCGGCTTTCAGTACGCACGGAAATCCGAACTTGATAATATCTTTTCTTGATTTAACGAGTCTCCACTCTGCCGTCAGGATATTTTTTCTATCGCAATATCTCTTGAACAAGATTTTATTCGAAGCTATCCGAGCGCCTCTGGGATTCGAACCGACAAACATCTTCCCCGCAGACCTAAGAAAGTGATAAAGCATCCCATCCTCCCCTTCCTTTCCATGCATAACAGGGAAAACAATATCAAAGTTCCCAAGGATTTTTTTCAACTCAGGATAGCCTTTTCTAAAATCGAATACAGTCACGGTGTGGCCGTTTTTGCGCAACGCCTTCGTTACCATCCCTGCCGAGATCAAAGATATTTTCCGCTCCGAAGAATTCCCGCCAGTGACGATTAGGATGTCCATTAATTATGATTAACTAAATCGTCTTCAAGAAATCTTCCTCGCTGTCATAGTGTTCGTCAAAGATATAATAGAGCGTCTCGGGTTTTTCCGGTTTGCCGATAAGGATCGTTTTCTTATGAAGACCGTAAGCGATGCCGGCTTCCATATGCGCCGAATTTCCCGCAGGCAATAACAAAACTACCACTTCTGCGTCCAATAATCCCTTCAGATCGGTTTCGAAATGATGCTTGTGTACCGGATCGTTAGGATAATCGGGATGTGACTCCAGCGCTTTCATCTGTTCGTCGCCAGTGCCATTGGGATTCGTTGGATCTGCGGGCTTGGCGGTGAAGTCGTAGCAGTCGTATCCCTTTGCCTTGATTGCCCCCACCAACTTCTGGATAGTTTCTTTATTCCTAAATTTTCCAATGACGCTGTATTTAGTCATGAAAATTCCATGCCTTCTACTTTCTCACCTCGATCTCGCCAAACACCGCATCACCGTGGATAGTCAACGTCACACTACCATCGCCGCCTTGCGCCTGATGCGTGTCCACGTTGCCGGCGAAGACGTTGGCGTCGGACTTCACCCTCCAATCTTTCCGAATGGTGATCTCGATACTGCTGAAGACGGATGAGACCTCAAGTTCAACTTCGGTGCCATCGGCTTTGACGCCGGTGAGGTCGATCTCGCCACCCGAGAAGACCACGACGATCTTTCCGCCTTTGAAGTGCTGCGTATCGAACGATTTGTTGAGCGGGCTGAAGATCGCGACCTCGTCAATGCTCATTTCGCCGGATGGAGTGCTGCCGTGATGATGATTGTGCCAGCGCCACGAGCCTGGGCCACCGATGGAGCGCCCCGCAATCATGCGGATACCGATCGCAATGAGGATGACGGCTACGATAAAGCCGCCGAGGGAGATCCCAGTGAGCGCACTGATGCCGATCAATATTAAGATGATGCCGACGACGGTCATAAGGGCTGGGTGGTCTGCACCGCCCGGACGACGTTGGGCGAGAGGTAGCTCACGAGCGGCGAATCGGTCTTCACGAGGCCGTAAAAAATGATGATTATCAGAAACGCGAGCGCGAAGAGGAACAAGATGAATCGCGCGAACCAGTGGCGGCCGAGAATGATGCTCGCACCCCACAGGATGAGCAGGATCGGCCAGAACGGTACGATCGCATACCAGAAAGCGTGCGAGATGAAGCCCATCGTGTACAGGAGCGCGATCACGCCGGCGAAAAGCAGGATCATCCCCCAAAACATTCCTCCGCCGCCATAGTGATGCTCGTCACGCCAATCATGCCGCTGCGCCTTCCATTCTTCCCGGCGCTCCTGCATATGCGCCCGGTGTTGCTGCTTCCACTCGTCTTTGCGCTTACGCCACTCTTCTTTCGTCTCGGATTTATCGCCACTATTCACTTCCGCGCCAAAAATATGCACGTGCTGACGCGCGCTGGCGTGCCCAGCATCGGACTCGCCTGCCGGTTTGGCTTCGACATTGTTTTGTTGATCCTGTTTATTTTCTTCATCCATACGTTCATTATACAACTTTTCCTGCCCCTGTGGACCTGACGGGATTTGCACCCGTATTTTCGCTTTGGCAAAAGTGATGTTCTACTGTTAAACTACAGGCCCAAATCCATAGGGGCTTGAGCAATATAAAGAATGAGTCATTAAAACTATGTAAACAAAAAACAGCCACGAAAGTAGCTGTTTTGCGCCAAAGCGAAAATTTTTGGTCCGCAGTTCAGCAGATCATCACCTTGTCATCATTTTATCGAATTTAAAGATAAAGTCAAAGATTATTTAATGATTTTTTAATAAACAAAAATCCCCGCTCTCGCGGGGATTTTTTGCGCTGCCTTTCGGCAACTGTTATACCATCTTGATCTCGATATCGACGCCCGCGGGAAGATTCAAGTTCGAAAGTGATTCGATGATCTTCTGACTGGGATTCAATATCTCGACGAGACGCTTGTGGATGCGGAGCTCGAACTGCTCGCGCGCGTCCTTATGGACGAACGTGGAACGGTTGACGGTGTAGTGCTTCACTTCCGTGGGAAGCGGGATCGGCCCCGTCACTTTCGCATCGTTCCGCTCGGCGGCCTCGATGATCTGGCGTGCCGAATTGTCGATCAGTTTGTGATCGTAGGACTTGATGCGCAAACGCAATTTCTGGGGAACGTCGGTCTTAGCCATTTGAGTACCAAGAAAGTATAGCAAATCGGGCAAAAGTGTCAAATAAGTAACTGATAGATGGCTTTAAATGACTTTAGATAGTTTTAATGCCCAATTCCATAAACTGTCGGCGGGGGTGGCATAGTGCTGGATCCGGACTGACATCATGGATCCACGAGGCGCAAGTCCTCGCACCCCCTCGCAAAAGCATTAAAAGAAAACATTAAATAAAGATTAAAAATGTTTTGACGGATATTTTGGGGTTGTTATCATGATTACGATGTCAGTCCGGATCGCGCAGCATTGTGTTTGGATTCGCAAAAAACCCGGCAACGGGTTTTTTGTTTATGTGGGTTAGTGGATGGCGTCAGAACCTATTGGCAGCGGCAGAAATCTACAGTTCGACCGCTAACGGGATTCGGAACGGTTCCTCTTTTCCCATTATCTCACCAAGATTAACAGGAGAAAGATTTTTTGTGTTGAGATCATAGGAGAAAATGTTCTCCTCCCCAAAGGTTTTTATAAGGACACGAATAACGGCCTTACTTACGAATTCTCCAAAAATTATTTTCACGCCCCGATTCCTTGCTTCGACGGCGAGCGATTGCAAATATTCTGTGCCTAATCCCTGGCCACGCTTTTCTGGTTTGAATTCAAAATTCTCAATAAAAAGCCGAGACTGTTTTTTATCAACGATAGCGTGGAGATAACCGGCCTCAGATGAAACAGAAACATTTTCATAACCTGGGCCAGCCTCACGCCAGATCATTTCTGGGGGATTCTCCAGGGGTTCCTCTGGGATTTTCTCCATGGTTTTACTATAACACTTCAGGAGGCGCTCGGCGCCGTGACGAATGTTTAAACGTAAGCAAACAAAAATCGCCCTCGAGGGGACTCGCGGAGGCACGTAGGTGCCGAGCGTTAGGGCGCGTTCAGTAGAACGCGACCCGTCCCGAAGGAGTAGCTGTTATTTTGGTTTTACCCTTATGAATTCAATGTTTTAAAATCACAGATTGTGATTTTAAAATACAACAAAATTCTACATTTTCTGACATACGCCATTAGTCTCTCCCACACACCTCTCAGAGGCGCCCGGAGTCGTGACAATCTTCAGGCATAAGCAGAAACAAAAACACCCCTCGTCTTAAGGGGTGTCTCGGAAGCGCGAAGGCGCTGAGAGCCAAGGCGGCCAGCCAGCAGATGCGACTCTTAGGAGTCCCGCGGGAGAACGCCGTCCCCGTAGACGTGGGGTGTTTTTGTTTCTGCTACTTGATGATCTTCGTCACGACTCCGGCGCCGACGGTCTTGCCGCCTTCGCGGATGGCGAAACGCATCTTGTCTTCCAACGCGACCGGGGTGATGAGCTTGACCGTGATCTTGACGGTATCGCCCGGCATGACCATTTCCATTCCTTCCGGAAGGGTGACCTCGCCCGTCACGTCAGTGGTGCGGATGTAGAACTGGGGCTTGTAGCCCTTGAAGAACGGAGAGTGGCGGCCGCCCTCTTCTTTCGAGAGCACGTAGATCTCGCCCTCGAACTCCGAGTGCGGGGTCACACTGCCCGGCTTCGCGAGCACCTGCCCGCGCTCTACATCTTCCTTCTTCAAGCCGCGGAGGAGCAAACCAGCGTTGTCGCCTGCCTGGCCCTGATCCAAGCTCTTGTTGAACATTTCGATACCGGTAACGACGGTCTTCTGGGTCGGCTTAAGGCCGACGACCTCGATTTCCTCGTTCACCTTGACCATACCGCGCTCGATGCGTCCCGTGACGACCGTACCGCGACCTTCGATCGAGAAGATGTCTTCAACCGGCATAAGGAACGGCTTGTCGAGTTCCCGGACCGGATCCGGAAAGAAGTCATCCATCGCTTTGACGAGATCCAAGATCGGCTTTGCCTCCGGCGAATCGGCCGAGGTGGAGTTCAACGCCTTGAGCGCCGAACCGCGGATCACCGGAGCGGTGTCGCCCGGGAAGCCGTTCTTCGTGAGGAGCTCACGAACTTCGGACTCCACGAGGTCGATCAATTCCGGATCATCTACCATGTCAACCTTGTTGAGGAAGACAATAATAGAGGGAACACCTACCTGACGGGCAAGCAAAATATGCTCGCGGGTCTGCGGCATCGGGCCGTCCGTCGCGGCAACGACGAGCACCGCACCGTCCATCTGGGCGGCGCCGGTGATCATGTTCTTGATGTAGTCGGCGTGGCCCGGAGCATCAACGTGCGCGTAGTGGCGCTTCTCCGAGTTATATTCCGAGTGATGCAACGCGATGGTGATACCACGCGCCTTCTCTTCCGGAGCGTTGTCGATCTGTGAAACGTTCTCTTCTTTCTTGATCCACCCCTTCATGAACAACACGTGGGTGATCGCTGCGGTCAACGTGGTCTTGCCGTGATCAACGTGTCCGATCGTGCCGACGTTCAAGTGCGGCTTGGACCGGTCGAACTTTTCTTTTTCTGCCATTTTTTTAAAAATTTTTAATGTTTATTTTTTATCCGCATCCAGCATATCCCCTTTCCGAAGAAAAACAGCTGCAAGAGCTGTGAAAATCTATAGCCAATCGACCTAAGTGACTTTCTTTTTTCCTTTAGGGATTTACCAAGCAATTGTAGGGGGATTGCTCAATATTGTCAAATCCCCAAAGAAAAAGGCCACCGATCGCTCGGTGGCCCAACTATTGGATCCTGCCGGTTAGCATCGGGGGCCAATCGGAATCCGCACGGAGATAGCGCGCTTCTCTTTCTGGAATGAAAAGCCCTTGCATGTCGAGAAGACTCTCGCCAGAGGTATTTGTTGGAGGAAGAAGCGAATCATCCAGAGACTTATTAAGGGCTTTGGCCTGAGCGGAATTGATATATCGACCTGCAGAAAGCAGGTCAACGATCTTTCTCCCTATCTCCCTGGATGCAAATTCTCTCGTCACCCTCGTATCCCCGCCCACCACCGGCAGAAAGATCCAAGCATGCTGGAAGCAGGAAGTGCACACGTGAAGATATGGAGAGAACAAAAGATCCTTTCGATCGTTCATGATCACCTCATCAGATGTCAGCTTGCCTCTGTCGTCATTTATCTCATAATCAACTTAATTTGTAAAGCAATGATCCCCTGTTTGATATAATTCTTTAGTAATGAAGAAGACCACCATCGCCGTCATCGTTTCCGCCGTCGCCGCGGCGGTGATATTCGCCGTCACGTACATCTCGAGTATCTCGCTTCTTGGCGCGGCGTGGATCGTGGTGAGTGGCATCCTTACGATTGCGATCGCGCTCATCGCGGTGCTCGCCGGGTTCGTCGTCGTGAAATCGCTATTCCTCATCGCGGCCGAGATCTCGCTCCTTATCTTCCTCGCGGAATCGTATTGCGGAACGACGCTCCGGAGCGCCGCCGGCGATGACGCGCTCCGCACGCTCGTGGCGCTCGGCCTCATCTACATCGCCTACGCGTTCGTGCAATCGCTCTACGAGGCCATCAAAGGACGCTTCAAAAAGATAGAAAAAAGCATGTGGAACGTCCGCCGCGTTGTGACGACCGCCGTCTTCCTCACCTTCACGATTATCTTCCTCGTCGAAATCTACCTCGTCGTTCAGCCGATCATCGCCGGGCTCTGCGTGTATCGCTAGCGCTACGAATACGTCCTCTCGCTCCGACGCTCTATGAGCAAAATTGAGATAGTGCCCATGGATTTCCGATATATAATACGGATGCTACCTTTTCGTATGCGAAATATGTCGTCGCGTCCTTGAAGCTTTCTGATATCCAATCCTTGTAATTCGCCGACTACCAACTTTTTCAAAATCTCTTTTACCCAGCCACGCTCCTTCGCGCTAAGCTTTTTGAGAGCTTTCTTGATCGCATCCATATAGCACGTTATAGCCGCGAGAGCAGATCCGCGATGGCAACCCCACCCTTTTTGATCCTGGTGAAATCAACCACCGGCTCCCAAAGGTCCGCATCATCTTCAAGGGGAGATATTTTGAAAACGGGCTTTGATTTTCTGACCACGATAAAAGAATCCCCTTTCTCCACTTTGGAAATATAAGTCTCGATATTCTCGCGCAACTCTTTGAGCCCCACGATGGTCTTTTTCTTCATATCCTCAAGTTTATCTTCAGATAAACTTGGTGTCAAATAATATTGTTCCATCGCCGCATAATAACAGATACGGATTAAAAATATATTAAATGAAAACGGCCCGACGAAGTGAATCGCCGGACCGATGCTAGAAGCTGAACGCAAGTGTGAAACCGCCAGTGAAGTTCGTGCGTCTGCCGTCCCCCGTGTGGGTGAGCGGCGTCTGGACGTTAAGCGGGAATTGCAGAGAGGTGTGCTCTCCGATCTTCCAGCTTGGCGTATCCACGATCGTGCCAATGAGGCCCGGATGGTTCCCAAGTGCACCGGAGTCCCATACCGTTGCGATATCCGCAGAATTGGATACCCTCGACCCGAAGGAGCGAGTGAACACCAACCCTCCGTGCCCGAACCATCCACCGATCGGCGTCGGACCGCGCACCGGCATCACTTCCCGCAACCATACGTAGGGAGTGATGCTCTGTTTCTTCCCAAGCGGCAAAGTTCTGCTCACCCGTTCGGAAAACTGGAACACATCGCCCTTCGGAAGCCGAACCAATGGTGACAAGTCGATGTACGCCCCGTGCACGTCGAGCGCATTTCCTTTTAAGGAACCGCTCCACCCAAGTGTGAAGTCCACTTCGTTGCCGAAGTTCGGATGGTCGTTGCTTGGTGAGAGCGACATCGAGTCGAACACTCCCGCAGAGATCCCGCACGGCAGCGAAGCATTGAAGCTCGTCTGCTGTACTGGATGCTCCGAGAGCATTTCGTCCGCGAGGCCCAGGTATTTCGACCCGGTCATCGTGGTGAGCGAAAGCCGTATCGGATCCTTCTCGCATGTCTTGCCACTTACGTTCGCAGCGCCGCATGGAATCGCGGAAGACAGCACAAGCGCGGCCCATTGCTGAGCACGCCGGAGCTGTACCAGGACATGAGCCTTCTTCGGATACTTGAAGATCCCGACAGGCCAGAGAAGCACCCAGATCGGAAATGCCGGATTGCCCAGGAGCTCGTATCGCACCTTCATGTCGTTCGCACGAATGCGGATGCAATAGTGGACGAACATGAACGGCATGGCAACCGTGTAGAACAGCAACCACCAAAATCCGAGCCGCTCGCTTCCCTGAACATGTTGATTCGGGGCATTGAGCATAGGATCTCCGCCGCTCTGCATGAAGCGATTGTACGCCGCCTGATGCGCATCTTCGCCGAGAGCTTGAAGCGTTTCGTTGCTCCTCGCTTGGTATTGGGTGATCAGCGACTGCATCTGCACAGGAATATCGCGAGCGATGAATTCTTCCCTGTCGCTCGTGTCGAAGTGACCCGATGCTTCCGAAGCAAAAGCTTTCCGCGCGCCGCCCTCAAGAGCGCTCGCCCGCTGCAGGTTGGTGAAATACTCGTCCCACGTCGTGGCCTTACCGGAGAAAACCTCCTGCAAAGCGGTGAAGCGGACCACGAGCTCGTGGGATGAGAGCGTCTCGAAACGCTGCAGATTTGCAGTATCCTCACGATCAGAAACGGCACAGGTCTGCCAGATCGCGATGCCGAACAACCCCAAGATCACGGTGATCATCAGCACATAGAATCTCAGTTTCACAGGAATTCCTCCTGCGTATTCAGCTTTAAAACCTGCCTATACGCTGCAGATATTATAAAATATTTCTCAAAAAATTGCAAGTCCCCCGCCATTGAAAAATATGAGTGATAGGAATACAATCCCCGTTAGGAGGTGCCAGCCATGCTAATGCGGTTTACGCGATGGTGCGCGCTATGGACCCGGATCGATAGAGCTCACAAAGCGAACGTTCCTTTCAATGACCTCATACCTCGTTATCGGGAAGCCCAACGCGATTACCACAGGCTCCCGCACATCGATGCCATGTTCATCGACTTCGACAAGTTCCGTGTTTCGGACGAAGCCGGGATCATGGATGTGAATATCGTTGAGATGGCGACGTGGTATCACGATGCCATCTATGTGCCACGGGAAGAGCGCAACGAAGAACGGAGCGCCAATTTTTTCAGATTGGTGAGCGATCACGCGGGCTTCGAACAGGATTTCACCGAACGGGTCGTCCGCGCGATCCTCGCGACGAAGCACGTCTGCCGCACCGACGATGTCGACGCACAAGTACTCTGCGATCTCGATCTTGCGATCCTCGGCCAGCCGAGATCGCAATTCATGGAGTACGAACGGCAGATCCGGTCTGAATATTCCTGGGTTCCCCCGCAACAATTCCGCAACAGACGGTGCGAGATCCTCGAAGGATTTCTTAACCGGCAACCGATCTATTCCACAAAGTTCTTCCGGAGAAAATATGAGGAGCAGGCGGTGAGAAATCTCGAGTTCTCCATTGAGCAGCTCTCACGTAGCTAACCGTATCCCACAGGGATGCGGTCTTTTTTATCTTCCAAAAAAGAAAAGCCCGGCGATGCGAGGGAGAGATCTATCCCCAGCTGAACTCCCTGCCGAAGTGTCCCCACACGGCGGTGTCCGCCCAGCGCACGGAATCGAACTTGAGCAATGTGGCGATGCCGCGGGGCGAAAGGTCGTAGCCCTCGATGGGAACCGCGCGAATTGAGCGCGAAGCGCCGCCCTCCTCAACCTCCGCGACCGCCATCACTGGCTCGGACTTGCCGATGGCGTATGCAAGCTTCACGCGCACCGCCCGCGCGGCGTCGAAGCGCTTC
Source organism: Minisyncoccota bacterium (assembly GCA_036510525.1). Classification (GTDB taxonomy): domain Bacteria; phylum Patescibacteriota; class Minisyncoccia; order UBA6257; family 2-01-FULL-56-20; genus JAKAGE01. Next base: position 18,343 of record DATCDU010000021.1, on the reverse strand, counting down.
AAGTAATCCACCGCGATGCGCCGCGCGATGTACGCGCCCGACCGGTCCACCTTCGTAAGGTCTTTGCCCGAGAACGATCCGCCGCCCACGCCGATCTCCGGCCCGTAGTTGTCGATCACGATCTTGCGCCCGGAGATCCCCGAATCCGCATCGAATCCGCCGAGCGACCAGTCGCCCGCGGGATTCACCAGATATTCGTCGGCCACGATGTTCTTCCGCATGAGCGCCTCAAGCGCCGCGGCCGGCGAATTTTGAAAGCTCGCGACGACGCACGTCACGCGATCGCCATCTATCGTCACCTGGGTCTTGCCATCGTACGGGTATACGGCATAGAGCTTCTGGCACAATTCCCGCGCAAGCACGTATTCGCGTGGCAGGAATGACGGCGTCTCGCGCGTGGCGTAGCCGATCATGATGCCCTGGTCTCCCGCACCGCCCGTGTCCACTCCGCGCCCGATCTCCGGACTCTGCCGGACGATGTTCGCGTGCACCGCAACGTCCGGTCCGACGACCGAATGAACAACGGAAGCAACATCCACCTGCGCCGAGCTCGTCACTTCTCCGGACACGGTGATGTGCCCGTGTCCACCCATCACTTCCGCCGCCACGCGGCTCAAAGGATCCCCCGCAAGATACGCATCCAGGAGCGAATCGGCGATGAGATCGCACAATTTATCCGGGTGCTTCGGCGAAACAGCTTCTGCGGTTCTTTGGGCAGTTTTTTGGGCAACTTTTATTTGCATGATAATAATGATTGATTAATTGATTAATAATTTGATTATTTTTCGACCATGAAGTTGTCAAAGTTCAAAAACAACCGCCTACACGGCGGTTGAGCATAAAAAGCATCTTCCCCGTGAAGGGTTGGACTTCGCACCGTGTCGAATCGTCGATCGGTTGCGGGCGGAGCTTTGGGCCAAATCCCTTAGCATCTCCACTCTCTTGATGTGTATTCGGTTGTAGGTTTAGTATAGCAACATTAAAAAAATATTAAAAATCGGTCCGAAAGAACGCATGTGCATCTATAAATTTGCCTTGATCTGATCCCACGTTATCCCCGCACACGTCTCGATCTCTTTCAAGAGATATCGCAACACGGGCTTAGGAAGTTCCTTTTGGATGGTGACGGACTTATTGTTCCGAGGCCAAATTGCTTTGTAATGACTTCCGTTGCCTCCAACTTTATTGATGACAAAACCACATCGCTCAAGCGCTTTGATAAACTTCTTTCTCTTTATTTCTCCGGGGAGATCATCAGGCGAGGACATACGCGTCCTGCTTCTTACCAACTTTGATAAGGCTCGCCTCCTTCTTATACGACGACGGAACCTCGAACGAGGTCAAAATCGCGTCCTCAACATTCGCATCAAGTTCCTTCCGATTCTTTCCGTGAGCGATAATGCTTCCGTATTTAAAATTCGTACTTACGGAAATAATGACTCCGTCCTCCTTATGCTCTTGGAAATTGATCTGTCCAAATTGCCTAAAATATTTATTCAACTCAACAAGGCCGCTTGGGACGGTTCCCTTGCCCAGTGCGGCTTTGACGATGCGGTCTTTTGTGGTTTTTATCAGGTTCATCAGATTGATTTTAGAATAACAATTTGGGAGTGTTGCGTCAATTCCTCCCCAGCTAATGATACGCCTTATCTCGACCTTTTGTTTCAGCACATTATACCAAACCCGCATTAAAAATATATTAAAAACTATCGATAACTGCCAAAAAACCTACAGCATCCCCTTCCCCCGCAACTCCCGCCGGAGCGAGCGCCACGAGGGAAGAACAGAACCAACCACCGCCCAAAACCGCGCAGAGTGGCTCAACTCACGAAGGTGCGCCAACTCGTGGACGATCACATAATCCTGCAAGTGCGCGGGCAAAAACAATATCTTGTAATTAAAGTTCAAATTCCCGGACCGGGAGCAGCTCCCCCAGCACGTCTTCTGAGCACGAATAGAAACCCGGCCATACGAAACCTCAAGCACCGGAGCAAACACCGCAAGCCGTGACTCAACGAGCGAACGCGCCGACTCCCGATGGCACAGATACTCCGCGCGTCCATACAAAGACACAGGAGATGATGGCGTACGCGCAAAGTTCGCGATCCGAGAAAGTAACCATTCCGCGTGCCGTGAAACAAATCGCTCCCAATTAGAGACGACGTCTTTTGCGGCGTTGAATGTATATGGGTTTGCGCTGTGAAGTTCCATCGCAGGACCAGAAATGATTCCAACGTAACTTTCTATCTTTTCGTAAAAATCCGGGAATTGACCGGTGGCGGTTCGCGGCTTATTGGAAAACGAACGCTGGACCACAACATCTGCGCAGTTTTCTCCTAGGGCGAGCACGGTTACACCACCGCCAAGATTTGGAATAGGGTTCCCATCTAGACCGTGCGGAACTGAGCCCGCAAAGAAAATCTGATGGTCATCTTGAATGACGTTGTCCTTATCCACAAAGACAAGCTTCGCCACGATTGCACCCGTCTGTAAGCGACGCCCGTTATCGAGGTAAGGAACGTCCCGAATGATGAGATAATTACTATCAAAAGCGACAGCGTATCCCTTTTCGACCAAACGCCTTATATCGTCGTTATGACTGACCAGTCTCTGAAACACTGAAGCTCATGCCTTCCTTAACTTTTACCGACCCGCCCGGAGGAAGAACGCCTTCATGCTTGTCTCCAGGTCCCTTTGTATATTTAACAGAATAGGTGATTTCGGGGTGCTGTGGGTAATCCGGTACATCCAATGTCACCACTTCCGCGTAGGTTATCTCGCCTTTAGGCCACTCATGCGCCGTGCCATTAACTATTATCGTAACTTCCTTTTCCTTTTTTTCTTCGGCCATTTTGATTAATTTTTTTATTTTATTCCCGAGCTCGATGCCTGCTCCGTATCACTTTTCAACTAGTAATCGGTCGGCCGAGCAATCACAAACCGAGATTGCCAAGCCTTATCAAATACAACGGTACAAATGATAAAAGGTTACCACTTCATCGGAGCGCCCTCGGCAGGAGTCTAACCCACATCAACCTCAGTAGAACGGAAGCGCCCTATCCATTGGACCACGAGGGCAGTTAATTCGAAAATTTTAATGGTTTTCAATATGTATCGTCCTTATGCAAACCACATTGAACGTTGACTGGGTGAAAAAACCGAAGATACGTCCGGTCCCGGAATATTGGATCTCTACGATCTCCACGTCGGGCGATAATCCCGCATACAAGAATGCATATTCACCCTGATTGGGAACCTTGTCTCGGATAACGCCGGTCTGGTTTGCGGCGCGCTTTGTCATACCGCCCATTTCGGAGAATTTATGAACGAGCGATTTTGCCGCCTCTTTCTGAATCTGCGGTATCTCGGGATTATCGAGGCAGCTTGGACGTAGATTAATTGAGATGCATTCCTGCTCCGGATCTTCTGCGGGCGGAAGAGTAAGCTCGGACGGAATTGTTTCGCCTTGCAGCGTTTTCTCAAAAACCTTGACCGCCTTCTCCAAGGGCGGTCCTATTTCTTTTCCTTTATTTGTCCTCTTAAAACGATCAACGATCTCGAAGACCTTAGCCTTGAGCCATTTCTCCTGATTCTTTGACTTCTTCAAGTCTTCGTTCATAGTAGGCCTTCATGGATTCAGTGCTGATCACATTACTGCACGACTCGTCGGCAGCGATACCGCCGCGCGCTTCCTGCCATGGAGCCTCGTTGTGCGTGAGGATCTCCAAATAATCGGCGTCAAACTTTCCATACGCTTTCCACACATCTTCCAAAACCTTCTTCTCTTCCGATGTCAAAGTGACAAGATCATGTTCATTGACAGGAGTAGTAATATTTCCAAAACCAAATTCCTTGTACGCAGAATACACTTCCTGCACTGCAGGTCCGTGCACCCATGCTTCTATTGGAGCATCAAAGATTTTTTTATCATTAAAAACCAAGCTCCAGGCCTGGGCATAATACAGAAGCTTCTGCAATTTTTTATTCGTGATCACGCGGCCTTCGGCCTGACTTTTCTTTATAAAGTATTCCGCGATCACCAGACTCTTCGATTTTCCCGAGGTTTTTTGAGCCATTTGGGATTAATTTAATTATAGCAAATCCAGTTTCCCCTACCTATTGATATACGAGGGTGTCGACCTTTTTGATACACCCAGACGCTGAATCCCCATTATCCTACTCCGACACCCTAGAATGTCAAAAAATATTTAATCTTTTCTTAATTATTTCGCCCTAAGAACAACATGCCGCAGATAACGATGGAACGGGTCGCTAAAACACAATACCGCATACCTTTGAGGGGAATCGCGGAGGCACGAAGGTGCCGAGCGTTAGGGCGCGTTCAGTAGAACGCGACCCGTCCCCGAAAAGGCATGCGGTGTTTGTTTTAGCGTTTCTTCCCCTCAATAATCTGCTCCGTCACATTGCGTGGCGCCGCTTCGTAGTGATCAAACTCCATCGTAAAGCTCCCGCGTCCCTGCGACATCGAGCGAAGTTCCGTCGCATAACCGAAAAGCTCGGACAACGGCACTTTGGCGTTCACCACCTTGAGCTGGCCCGGACGGTCGTCCATCGATTCGATCGCGCCGCGCTTGCCGCTCACATTGCCCGTCACCTCGCCCATGAAGCTGTCCGGCACGATCACCTGGATCTTCATGATCGGTTCAAGGATGACCGGCTTGGCCTTCTTGGCCGCTTCCTGGAATGCCATCGAGCCCGCGATCTTGAACGCCGCTTCGGAGGAGTCCACTTCGTGGAACGATCCGTCGTAGAGCGTTACCTCCACGTCCACCATGTGGTAGCCGGCGACGACGCCTTTATCCACCGCTTCTTTGACGCCTTTCTCCGTTGGGTTGATGAACTCTTTCGGAATCGAACCGCCTTTGATCTCGTCCAAGAATACGAATCCCGAACCCTTTTCGCCCGGCTTTACATGGATCTTGACGTGACCGTACTGACCGCGGCCACCCGACTGCTTGATGTACTTGCCTTCGCCATCGGCCGGAGCGGTGATCGTTTCGCGGTACGCCACCTGAGGGCGACCGACGTTGGCACCCACATTGAACTCGCGCTTCATGCGATCAACGATGATGTCCAAATGCAGTTCGCCCATGCCGCTGATGATCGTCTCCCCCGTCTCGTTATCGCCTTCCACGCGGAACGTCGGATCCTCTTCCGCCAAACGGTGGAGAGCGATACCCATTTTCTCCTGGTCGGCCTTCGTCTTCGGCTCGATGCGCAAACCGATGACCGGTTCGGGGAATGTGATCTTTTCCAGGATCACGGGATGATCCGGATCGCAGAGCGTGTCGCCCGTGGTGGTGCCTTTTAAGCCCACGATCGCGGCGATCTCGCCGGAATAGATCTCGTCCACTTCTTCGCGGTCGTTGGCGTGCATGCGGACGATACGGCTGACGCGCTCCTGCTGGCCCTTCGTTGAGTTGTATACATAAGAGCCCTTTTTGAGGACGCCGGAATAGACGCGGAAGAACGCGAGGTTTCCCACGAACGGATCCGTCGCGATCTTGAAGGCCAATCCCGCAAAGTGCTCGTCGTCCGTGAGCTTGACCGGCACCTGCTCGCCCGTCTTTTCATCGTGCGCCATGATCGGCGGCATGTCCGCAGGCGACGGCAGATATTCAATGACGGCGTCCAACATGAACTGCACCCCCTTGTTCTTGAGCGCCGAACCGCACATCACCGGGATGATCGTGTTAGCGATGACCGCCTTGCGGAGTGTCCTGCGCAGGTCCTCAAGCGAGATCTCTTTACCATCCAAATAATCCGACATCACCGCGTCGTCGTTCTCCGCGATCTTTTCGATGAGGTCGTGGCGGTGCTTCTCCACGTCCGCCTTCATATCATCCGGGATCGGGATCTCTATGATCTTCTCGCCGTGCTCGCCTTCAAAGGTGTATGCCTTGTTCTCAAGCAACGCCACGATGCCCATGAATCCGCCTTCCGTGCCGATCGGCAACTGGATCGGGATCGCGTTCGGCGTCAAACGTTCAATGATGGAGTTGAAGCTCTTTTCAAAACTCGCGCCTGCGCGGTCAAGCTTGTTGATAAAGCAGATGCGCGGCACCTTGTAATCGTCCGCATAGCGCCAGTTGGTCTCCGACTGCGGCTCCACGCCAGCGACGCCGTCAAAGACGACGACCGCGCCGTCCAACACGCGAAGCGAGCGCTTCACCTCTACGGTGAAGTCGATGTGGCCCGGAGTGTCGATCAGGTTGATGCGATGTTCGAATTTTTTATGGTCGGCAGCCGCCGCGTGATACGTGGGCGTCCAGAACGCGGTCGTTGCGGCCGAGGTGATCGTGATGCCGCGCTCGCGCTCCTGCTCCATCCAGTCCATCACCGTGTCTCCCGTGTGCACCTCGCCGATCTTGTGCGAAACGCCGGTATAAAAAAGCACGCGTTCGGAAACGGTGGTCTTGCCGGCATCGATGTGCGCGATGATGCCGATGTTGCGGGTCTTCTCGATGGAATAGGCGCGGGGCATAAATAGAGTTAGTTAATAATTATTGGCGCTACGGTTTTATAAAAGCGGCGCGGACGCCGCCTATGCACGCTGATGAGAATATCATATTTGCGCCGCACGCGCAACTAACAAATCTTACCTTTAATAACAGCGAATAACGGCGCAAATGGAATGGCGCCATCAAACGGCGCCGAAGCGGTACTAGGGTAACGCTGAGGCGACGCTAGAGCCGTTTGTTAAAAATTCCTTATGAATCCAGCATTCTAAAATCACAAATTGTGATTTTAGAACATAGCAAAACCCTTCATTTTTCGCTCTACCCCCTTAGTGAGCCCAGGACGGTATAGCGTACTAGTACTAATGGTGTGCTTCTGATTATGGTCCCTTCTGCGGGTTACCGTGCAAAGTGTGCGAACGCGCGGTTCGCTTCTGCCATGCGGTGCATGTCCAATTTCTTCTTAATGGCGTTGCCTTCATTCTTGGACGCGGCGATGATCTCTTCGGCCAACTTGTCGGCCATGCCTTTGCCTTTCTTGGCGCGGGCGGCGCCGATGATCCAGCGGAGCGCGAGCACGAAGCGGCGCTCGGGGCGCACCTCGCGCGGCACCTGATAGTTCGCGCCGCCGACGCGCTTGGACGCGACCTCAAGCAACGGCATCACGTTCTCCATCGCGCGATCAAAAACGACGAGCGGGTCTTCTTTCGTGGTCTCTTTTATTTTATCGAACGCGGTGTAGACCAACTTCTCTGCCGTGGATTTCTTTCCATCCTTCATAACATAGTTGATGAAGCGGCCCAGCTCAACGCGGCCGTGCACGACATCGGGCTGATGGAACTTTTTATATATTCGCTTTTTGCGCATGATTAAATATTAGTAAAACTATTTTGCCTTCGGGCGCTTGGCGCCGTACTTGGAGCGCTGCTGTTTGCGATTCTCGACGCCAGTCGTGTCCAATACGCCGCGCACGACGTGATAGCGAACGCCCGGAAGGTCCTTCACGCGGCCGCCGCGCACCATCACGATCGAGTGCTCCTGCAAAGCGTGGCCGATGCCCGGGATGTACGCCGTGATCTCCATGCCGTTCGTCAAACGCACGCGCGCCACCTTTCGGATGGCGGAGTTCGGTTTCTTCGGCGTCTGGGTGAACACCTTCACGCACACGCCGCGCTTGAAGGGCGACGTGGAATCCACCGGCCGGTTATGGATGGAATTGAAATAGTACGCCAAAGCCGGCGCTTTCGTCTTCGTGGCGAGCGGCTTTCGGCCCTTTTTGATGAGTTGACGGATGGTAGGCATATCGAATACCAAAGAATTGTAAGCGAGGCCGCGTGTTATGTCAAATAAATGGGCTATCCCCGCTTCTCCAGCACCCGCAGGCGCACATCGAAATCCCTATCCGACCCCTGAAGTTTGGAAATGTCCTCATTGGTGCGAGCCATATATGCGGAAAGGCGCGTATCCATCTTCCCGATCGCTTCCAGAATCTCATTCTTAAAACCTTTCAATTCTTCCTTCGTCGCCATCGTCGCCTTTATCTCTGCTATATCAGTATGGATTTTGCCAAACTCCTCATTGACCCTATCAAAGTCCTTTTGAATTGCGATCGCTAAATTATGTATGTTCATGCACTAATTTTATTGCGACAAAAAATAAAGTCAAAAATTTTTTCATGATTTTTTAATCTTTCTAATGTGGACCCGAGGGGAATCGAACCCCTATCTATCGGATGCAAACCGATTGCTCTACCACTAAGCTACGGGCCCGTACTTCTGCGGCAACGCTAATTTTTATCCCTATAGTTATATCCTAAAACATTCGGCCCGTAAACAGGGCGAAGAAAAAGTTGATAACGGGGAAGATGATCCCGAATCCGAAGAATACAAAAATCAAGACGAGGATCAATCCCCATCGCTCCATGAAGTACATGAACTTGTACGTGGCGGGCGTGGGCGGCAAAACGAGGAAGAGCAGTTTTGAGCCGTCGAGCGGCGGGATGGGAACAAGGTTGAAGATGCCGAGCAGGATGTTGATATAGACGATGATTAAAAAGAAAAAGTACGCGCCATCAAGCGGCCCGGTGAATACCGGCGCACCACCACCGGCAATGGCGTTGAAGAGCGCATCCTTCGTGGCGCTTGCGATCGGTAGAAGCACGGAGATCACGCCGAACACGAGCGCGATCAAAAGGTTCGTGGCGGGACCGGCGAGCGCCACCTTCACCGCGCCCGTGCGCGGATCCTTGAGGTTGTTTGGATTGTACGGCACCGGCTTCGCACCCGCGAAGAAGAATCCGGTGGTGAGGAACAGCACGAGCGGCATCAGGAACGACATAAAGGGATCCAGGTGCGCAAGCGGATTCAGCGTTAATCGTCCAGCGTCGCGCGCGGTGTTGTCCCCCAGCCGCTCTGCCTCGTATCCATGCGCCACCTCGTGCAGCACCGCGGAAAAGAGCAGAACGCCGAATTCAAACACGATGATTGCAATTGTCATAGAAGTAATTGTAGCATTAGAGCGTACACTATATATACGTACGATCGCCGCATGTGCGACGCAACGCCCTCGTAGTGAAACGGATATCACGCATGGCTTCGAACCATGAAGTCTGGGTTCAACTCCTGGCGGGGGCACGACTAGGCAGCTTGGGATTGTAATTAAAAGCACTTGGGAGAACATTTCAATTTAACAAGCTGGTTTCTGCATTCTAAAATCACAATTTGTGATTTTAGAATGCAGCGAAACCCGACATTATCCGAATGAATGGCATAAGCGACACAAACAACACCAATCCCCTCTGGCATGCCGCTAACGATTCAACCGATCTCATTGCATTTTCCGCCCATCCTTAATAGAATAACTCTGATATTGCCCCTATAGCTCAGTTGGTAGAGCTGCTCCCTCTTAAGGAGAAGGTCCCAGGTTCGAATCCTGGTGGGGGCACAACGATGCGGCGATTTGGCAGAAAAATCATTCTGTGATATTTTCATAGCAGAAAGAGAAGGGAGATTCGCATGGCCACTCATGCGGTCCAATCAATTGAAAAGATCGACATCGATGCGAATGTATTCGTACTATTAGGTTTCTTTGGGGTCGACCTCGCGAACCTCGGTCCGAAGGCCGCCGCAAAGAAACTACGAAACCGCATTTTCATTTCTTACAACGACCGACTCATGAGCGTGGCGAGGAGGATGGTGGACTTCAGGGTAAAGACCGGCCACATCGATCCGCAAATGAGCGATGCGATTTGTACCGACCTTTTCAACCAGCTCATAGCGATCCGGGATGAACTCACCCGGCGAGAACATCGCCTTGGCATCGAATGATCTGTTTTCATACCGCCTGTCCCGCGCGCGCCCACCCCCGCGCGCCTTTTTTTATTCTGCCCGTTATGCTATACTATTCGCAAATCAATGCTTCAGATCGCCTCGGACACGCCGCTTTTTGAGGTAGTGGGAGCGAGAGTTCCCGCTTTGCGCCGTCTCGAAAAGATGGGCATCAAAACCGTTCACGATCTTCTGTGGCACTTTCCCACCCGCTACGAGGATTTTACAAAAGTGTATTCCATCGCCGAGCTTGAGCCGGGACAGCAGGCCACCATCACGGGCATCGTGGAAGAAATTCAGAGCAAGCGCAGCTGGCGCCGCTCAATGACCATCGTGGAGGCCACGATCGCGGACGAATCGGGATCCATCCGCGCGGTGTGGTTCAACCAACCCTATGTGGCGAATGTGTTGAAGACCGGACGCGCGGCGAACTTTGCCGGCAAGGCAGCCGTGTCGGAGGAAGGCGAAATTTATCTCAACAATCCCGTCTATGAAGTGATCCACGTGCGCGACTCAGCGCATCAGGAGATGAGCCACACCGCGCGGCTCGTGCCGGTGTATCCCGAGACCCGCGGACTCACCTCGCGCGGGATCCGGTTCGTCACGCAATCGCTCTTCCGAAAGAAACCGGTGATGAAAGAATGGATCCCCGCCGAAATTTTAATAGAATTTAATTTCCCGGAATTGAACGAGGCGATCCGGTCCATCCACTTTCCGCGCGCGATCGAGGATGCCACCGCCGCGCGCGCGCGATTCTCTTTCGAAGAACTGTTCCTGCTCCAGATTTTGAACATGCAGCAGAAGATGAAGCTCGCACAGGAATCCGCGCCGGTCATCAAGGCGGACATCGAGCGCGTGAAGGCGATGCTCGCCAAGCTCCCCTTCGAGCTCACGCAGTCGCAGAAGCAATCGCTGTGGGAGATCATCAAGGATATCGAGAAGGCGCGGCCGATGAACCGGCTCCTCCAGGGAGATGTGGGATCGGGGAAGACGGTCGTCGCGGCAATTGCGGCGGTGATCGCCGCAGAGAACGGATTGCAGACGGCCTTCATGGCACCGACAGAAATTTTGGCGCGACAGCACTTTGACACGATGAAGAAATTCTTCACCTCCATTACACTTGGCGACGCACAACCCGTGATCGGCCTCATCACCGGTAGCAGTGCACACATTTTCTATAGTAAAGAACTGGAATCAAAGACCACTAAACCGGAGTTCTATAAAAAGGTTGCCGCCGGCGAAGTGTCCATCATCTTCGGCACGCATGCGCTCATCCAAAAAGCGATGGAGTTCGCATCGCTCGGGCTCGTAATAATAGATGAACAGCACCGGTTCGGCGTGCGCCAGCGCGCGGAGCTGAACGCCCGCAAGAGTGGCGCGAAAAATGGCGCCGCGCCCGCGCCCATCCCCCACTTTCTCAGCATGTCCGCCACACCGATCCCGCGTACGCTCATGCTCTCCGTGTTCGGCGATCTCGACCTTTCGCTCATCACCGAACTGCCGGCGGGGCGCAAAGAAATAAAGACCGAGATCGTCGCACCGCTCAAACGCACGGCGACGTACGACTTCATTCGCGCGCAAATAAAAGAGGGACGTCAGGCGTTTGTGATCTGCCCGCGCATCGAAGCGCCGGACGAAGAGGAAGCGTCCAAGGCCGCGCCCGGCGGCAAAGCGGCGTTCGCCAAAAAGCTGGAATTGAAATCGGTCAAGGAAGAATACGAAAAGCTATCGCAAAAGATATTTCCCGACCTGCGCATCGCGATGCTCCACGGTCAGATGAAGCCGAAAGAAAAAGAAGACGTGATGAAAAAATTCAAAGATAAAGAGTTCGATATCCTCGTCGCGACGTCCGTCGTCGAGGTCGGCGTGGACGTGCCGAATGCCTCCATCATGATGATCGAAGGCGCGGACCGCTTTGGCCTGGCACAGCTCTATCAATTCCGCGGCCGCGTCGGGCGCGGCGAGTACCAGTCATACTGTTTCCTGATGGCCGACTCGCAGGCCGCAGTCGCGAACGCGCGGTTGAAAGCGATCCTCGAAGCCAAGAACGGCTTCGAACTCGCCGAGCACGACCTCGCCCTCCGCGGCCCGGGACAATTCTTCGGCAATGTGCAGACCGGACTCCCGGACGTGGCGATGGAAGCGCTCCGCGATCCGGAGCTCGTCAAGAATTCCCGCGAGGCGGCGATCAAAGCCGTCACTGCGGATCCTCAGTTCAAAAAAAATATGGCGCTAAGAAAACAAGTGGAGGAGTTCCGCGCGCGGGTGCATCAGGAGTAAAGAGGTAGAGGCACACTTCGGAATCTAGGATCACCTTCCGCACCATTGTGAGCGTGGAGTGAAAAGCGTTGATAGGACCAGTGTTTTGAAATCACAAATTGTGATTTCAAAACACTGAATTGACGCCACTTCCGTTAAAAACGACACTACCGTTCCATGGGTCGATGGCGCTACGCCGTTCAATCACCTTTTGTATATCTCCCCTTCGGCGTCACCCAAAAACCAAGCCGGAAAGGGCCGCCAAGCATCAACCGCGTCTGCGCCTCGAGCCCCGGGAACGCGCCGAAGATGATCAGCGTGAGCGGCATCAGCACCCACTGCAAGACGAACACAAGATAATCCGTCGCGCGCAAACCGCCCGGCTTCTCGGGCAGGAGCATCACGCTCAAAATAGCGGAGCTCGCAACGCCCACCATGGAGAGCGTGACGATGAACCGCGTGATGTGCGGAAGATCGTACGAAAGGATCGAGTGCCCGAAGTGACGACCGCCAAGCGCGAGCGGCAACCAGCCGAGCGCAAAGATGATGAGCGAGTTCGTGGCCCACGAATGGAATCCTTCGATCGCGTTGAACGTCCAATATCTTTTTTTGCTCTCCGGGATCTGCGGATCATGCCGGAATCCCTCCAACATGTACGGAATATTTTCCACGCCCCATCCCCACCGTCGCTGCTGCTTATAAATATTTTTCATCGTCGTCCAGAATTTCGGCGCCACGTTCACATCCATAGACACCGGATAGAAGAGCGGCTCTACGCGGAAATCGCTGTGATACTTTAAATATCCCTGCCAGAAAATGCGCGAGTCCTCGGACACGATCGTCTTATCCCACCAACCGATATCGAGCAATGTGCTGAGCGGAATGGATTGCGACGAGAACGACGTCAGCCGCTCGGGCCGCGACTGCTGCATCATCTGCCAGAACGTCGTCGAGAACGCCACGACGCGCGCGAGCATCGGTGCCTCGTACACGTTGTTGGTGAAAAGCGGGATCGGCTGATAGATCGCGCGCGTGCGATTTTCGGCCTTCAGGAACACGTACGTGAGCCGGCTAAAATACTCCGGGAAGACCTGCGTGTCGATGTCGAACACGGATACGAGCACATGCTCCGGCGCGATCTTCATCGGCTCTATGATCTCACGCATCGCCTGCTGACCGGCCCATACCTCATTCGATCCCTTGCCAGGGATCTCATCCGGCAAATTGATAGGATGATGCGTCACCAAAAATTTTCCGAACGGCGCCGTGCCGCTGTCTGCGCCGCCGAATTCCGCCGCGAGCTTCCGGCCCGTCTCCCGCGCGGCCTCCCCCGCCTTATCCTCAAGCGCGAGCACCGCGAGCAATTTCTTCCGGTCATAGTTGACGCGCGTGAGCGACGCAAAACTTTCGCGCACAACCTCGTACGGCTCGTCGTACATCGGCAGGATCACGAGATGATAGATGTCATTGAGTACGGGCCACGCTTCGCCTGCGCCGCCAGCCGCGGGCATCTCTTCACGAATCTGCGCAAGCCAGTCCACCTTCATCACACGCCGCATTTCCGTGAACGTCGCACGCAAGTGCAACGACAAGTACACCGTCTTCATCACCCAATAGATGTCGAACAAAATAATAAAAATGGATACCCACACCGGCAGGAGCCACGAGAAGAGCACCATAAAAATAAGCGTGAGCCACGCCAAAACTCCCGGCAGCATCTCAAAGAAACGTTTCATAACGAAGCCACCAGTCTAGAACAAAAAGAATCCGCCGTACAGCGTAAAGAACATCAGCGCGAGCCCGAAGATGAGCGCGTCCAATTCCCACCCGCCGACGAACGGCATCTTCTTGATCCATTTCCAAATGATGATCACCGCGAACTCACCCATAAACAGGAAGCACGCGTATGGGACGGCGAGCCCGAGCACGAGCCCGATGCCGCCGAGGAACTCGACGAACGCCGCGATGGTCCCCCACAGCGACCCCGGCTTGAATCCCATGCCGGCGAAATTTTTCGCGTTCTGATTGAGGTCTTTGATCTTCGGCCACCCGTGAACGAGGAGCAACACGCCAAGAATGATCCGCGGCACCGCAAACCCCAATCCCCCGTACCAGAAAAGAAGCATTGACATTGTTTTTTTGATCTTACAATGAAACCCGACCTTTCAAAAATCCCTACTTTATTATAGTATAGCATCAATGCTCGGCCGGTCCGCGCGGCAACGCGCACGCACGGCCTCATCGTCTAATGGTTAGGACAGCGCCCTTTCACGGCGTAAATGGGGGTTCGATTCCCCCTGGGGCTACAGCTTATTCTTTTTCCTCCCGAAAGGACGGCGTTCCGGTCTGCTGACCGGCCGCCTTGGCTCTCGCCGCCTTCGCGGCTCCGAGACACCTTCCGGGAGGAAAAAGAATAAGCCCGTCTTCAAAGAGAATCGAACCGCCGGAGCGATATTTTTCAGCAGAAAAATATCGTGAGGCGGTGCCCAGACCGAATGCGAGCGACGGCGAGCATTCGAGTCGCGGGGCGACTCCCCCTGGGGCTACAACATAAAAAAACGGCGGCTGCTTTGTGAGCGAGGCGCCGACTATTCCTGGAAATGCCCTATGACGCGCCCGATCTTCCGGACGCGCCACGGGCGGAGAAAAGCGATGGATCCCAAGAAGATGGAATCCGCATTGGTGCGAAGAACGCGTATCGCGTCGGAAATGGAAAGAATCCCCCCTCCGGCGTTGATCGGCTTTGTGAATCCGATGGACCGGATCTCCGTGAGCCACTCAAGCAACAGCGGCAAGAGTGGTTTCCCAGAAAGTCCGCCGCCGCCATAATGCGCGAGCGGCGAAACCGGCCCGAACAACTTCACCCAATCGATCCTGTCCGGCAGTTGTCCGAACTTAACCGTGTTTGAGATGCACAGCGCGTCGCACAACGGGTCTTCGCCGATCGCTTTCGCGATCTGCGGAGGAAGCACGACGCTGAACTTCGGCATGAGCGGGATATCCAAATGTGAAGCGATGGAAAGCCCCTGCCGCGCCTCGTCCACCAGATCTTCGTGCCCCACGCCGACGTTGGGACATGAATAATTGATCTGCAATCCGAACGGCGCGCGAAATCGCGGGATGTATCTCTTTACATACCGCACGAAGATTTCCAGTTCATCCAGTCGTCCCTGTTTCGTTCTAGCGACGGACATGAATGAAATGAAAAAAGGTTTTGTCCGTGCCTGCCAATATCCTTTTTCCAATAACGCAAGCACGCCTGGTCCGCTGAGGGCGATCGCGTTCAATGCATTTCCCTGCCACGGTTTCACGTAGATGCAATCCGGAAAAAATTTCACCGGAGTAAAGTCATCCCGTAACTCCATGTGACCGGTCTCGCGGTCTAAGGTTGTGGTTTTGGCAACGAAGGTGACGTCACCGAAGTTAAGGCCAAAGGGCTGGAGGTAACGATGATACCGATACCCCTCGCCGAAAAAACCTTGAACACCCGATGCTCCAAGCACGTTTCCGAAGGGTATACCTCTCAGGTTCATTCTCTTACCTCCCATTTCCCCAGATTAATTTTTGTGGTGCGCTGCCACTATACTCACGGTTTTCCATCCTAATGTCAATTATTTTTGTTGCTATTTTTATATTTTTCTGTTAAACCTTACCCAAGCCCAGTCCAGACAGGATTCGGCGTCAACAGCCCTTTGAAAGGAGGCTATCGATGGGAACCCGTAATTTCCGTGAACTACTCGAAGCTCGCTGGGCCGCCGATCACTTTGTGTGCGTCGGATTGGACAGCGATTACCCAAAAATCCCCGGAATCGTACGCGAACAACAAGATCAAGTCATTGGCGCGTCAATCCTCGCGTTCAATCGCGCTATCATCGACGCAACACACGATCTTGTGGGTGCTTACAAGCCGAACATTGCGTTCTACGCGGCGTACGGGCGTAAAGGCCTCGCAGCGCTCAGAGATATCATAGGCTATATCCACTTTGCCGCGCCGGAGACCCCCGTGATCCTCGACGCCAAGCGCGCGGACATCGGCAATACGAATGCCGGATACGTACTTGAGGCGTTCGACTACCTCGATGCCGACGCCATCACCGTTCACCCCTATCTCGGTGCGGAAGCTCTGCAACCGTTCCTCGACCGAGAAGATAAGGGGGTCTTCATCCTCTGCCGGACCTCAAATCCCGGCGCAGGAGAGTTCCAAAATATGCAGGTACCAATGCCGCCCGGCCGATATGCAGGAAAATATCACCACGTCGGTCCTCACTTTCCGCTTTATCAGCCTGTCGCTCATCGAGTGGCCACAGAATGGAACAAGAATAGTAACTGTGGTCTTGTCGTGGGCGCAACGTATCCCAAAGAACTTCGTGAGGTACGCGCCCTAGCTGGCGACATTCCGATCCTCATCCCCGGTATCGGGGCACAGGGCGGCGATGTCGAAGCGACGATTGGGGCGGGAATGGATTCGCATGGCGCGGGCATGATCATCAACTCATCACGCGGCATCATCTTCGCCTCCAGCGGCGCGGATTTTGCCGATGCAGCGCGGCTCGCAACGCTTGAGCTGCACACTCTCATCAACCAGTACCGGAAGGTGGTGATCTAATGAACGCTGCAATTGAAACGCAACAAGACGCATTGAAAGTCCTTGGACGGGTGGGTGCGGTACTCACGAGCGACCACTTCGTCTACACGTCGGGTAAACATGGCTCGGCATACGTCAACAAGGATGCTGTCTATCCCTATACCAAAGAAACCGCACGACTTTGCTTCTTCTTTGCCGATCACTTTGCGGATCGCCAGGTCGACGTTGTTGTCGGCCCCGAAAAGGGCGGCATCATCCTCTCTCAATGGACCGCGAGCATGCTCGAAGGGACCACCGGTCGCAAGACATTGGCGGTCTACGCCGAGAAGGAAGATGACCGATTCGTCATCAAGCGGGGGTACGAAAAACTTATCCCCAGCAAGAACATTTTGATCGTCGAAGACATCCTCACGACCGGCGGCTCGGCAAAGAAAGTGTTCGATGCCGTCCGGGAGCTCGGCGGCAACGTTGTCGGACTTGGCGCGATCTGTAACCGCGGCGGGGTCACGGAGGGAGATATCGGTCTTCTCCCCGAACTCTATTCGCTTACCAGCGTCGATCTCGACAGCTGGGAAGCGACTGAGTGCCCACTTTGCGCCAAGGGTGTTCCGGTGAACACCACCATCGGCAAAGGCAAGGAGTTTCTTGCCGACAAACAACAGTAGCTCATCCTCATATTTCACACGCCGCCTGTCTGCACGAAGGCGGCGTTTTATTTTAAAGTGGGCACTATCTTCGGCATCATGCGGAAACTTTTTCTTCAATTTCGTAGTATTCTTATAGAGTGATGCGCGTTATCCGAAAACACACGTATTTTTTTGTCGCCGTAGGGGCGATGGTATTTTTGTTTATCATCGCCACGGCCGGTATCGTCTTTACGCAAAGGGCGCTTGCCCAGACCACAACGAGCACCTCCAGCGAGACCACCGCGCAAAAGCAGCAGGACCTTGAGAACCAGCTCGCGGTGCTTCAGACACAGATCGATCAATATCAGGGCCAGATCGCCGCGGATCAGGCGAAAGGCACGACGCTCACGGGGCAGATCAAAACGCTGAACGCACAGATCGCAAAATTAAATCTTCAGATCCAGGCCATCAACCTTTCGCTCCAGGAGATCGACAGCCAGATCACGCAGACCACTTCACAGATCGGCGTCACACAGGGACAGATCGCGAGCGAAAAAGTGGCGGTGGGAAATCTTTTGAACGCGCTCTATAAAAATGACCAGACCGGTTTTCTGCAATCGTTCATGGAAAATCCCCAGCTCTCCACGCTGTGGGACGACTCCGAGAATATTTCGTTGTTCGAATCGACGCTCAACGCGGACGTCGCACAATTGAACACGCTGACCGGGCAACTGCAGGATCAGAACCAACAGCTCGCGCAATCGCAGAGCGCGGAAGCAACTGCGGAGCAATATGCGGCGTCGCAAGCGGCGCAGGTGGTGGCGAACAAGACACAGGTGAACCAACTGCTCACGGCAACGAAAAGCGATGCCGCGGCAAAGGCCGCACTCGCGGCGCAAGCGAAGGCCACCGCAGCGCAGATTCGCAACCAGATCTTCCAGCTGCTCGGCGGCGGATCGCTCACATTCGGACAAGCGTATCAGTACGCGAGCGTCGCATCGCAGGCGACGGGCGTGAACGCGGCACTCATCCTCGCGATCCTCAACCGCGAATCGGCGCTCGGGCAGA
>DATCDU010000020.1:0-66809 GCA_036510525.1 Minisyncoccota bacterium | reverse complement strand
ATGCTGAACGGCTCGGTGGAATCGGTCCATACCGCATTCACCGTCTGCGTACCTAAAGAAACGCCGTCGTCATACGCCGTGGCAGAAGTGCCGCTCGCCACCACCGCAATATACGTCCAGGTATTTATGGGCATGGAAGCGGTGAAATTTGGTTGGGACCACGTTGGTCCAGCACCTCCCGAAAGAGTGACCTGGAGATTTGTGCCGCTGTTAGTGCGGGCTATACCAAATCCCCCCGGGCCTCCACCCATACACCACGCAAATCTTTCCAATATGTCCATGCTGTTATTGTTTGCGGGATTTATCCAGAATGTCGCCGAAAACACTTGATTGGAGAAAAGCGTCTTTCCATTAGTGTTAGAACTCACATAATCCGTGCTCCCGTCAAAGTTTCCCGCGTAGCTCCCCACCTTGCCGGCGGTATAGTAGGGCGGATTGCCGCTCCACGTCCCGTTGTTCCCGCTCCCGCTTTGGTCATAGGCCGTGGTACCCGATCCTTCATTAAGCGGCCACCAGCCCACCAATCCGGTCGGATTAAAGAGTGGAGAAAGGCTCAGACTTGACCCTTTGGCATCCACCTCGGGATAATCGGGATCGAGAACATTCGTGGCGTATTGGGCTTTATATTTCTGTGATTCAAAGATACTCGTGACCTCATAGTTGCTGCCACCGTCCGTATTGTAGGTGTAATAGAGGCCGGAACTGGTTTGGTTCACGGGATCGACAGGAAGTTTGGAAATGACCGAGCCCGATTTCCCCGAAAGATATGTTGTGAAATTGATTGGTATCCATCCCGTGCCGTCGACTCTTAGATAGGTTGAGGATGCCGCGCATTGGTACGTGTACCCGGTCGGCGCCGTGGGGAGGCCGAGTCCCTGACATTGATCGCCCGCGGTCGAAGTGGCGCTGGGATCGGGGACAGAGATATAGATCACAGACGACGTTCCCATGAACATCGTGCTCGGATTGTTCATGGCGTCCGCGTAGTAGAGGGAGATGGCTTTGTTCAGCGTGCTCATATCGGACACGCGCGTGGCATCGTACGCCTGCTCCGTCAGCGTGATCGGGTTAAGGATAAAAAGGACGGTAACGGCAAGGACCACTATAACAGCCACCACCACCAATATCTCCATAAGGGTGAATCCTTTTTTCATGACGCAATGATATCTCTAGTATAACACTGGAGAAAATAAACATCCTCGCTGTTCTGCGAGTGGGCGTGCTTACGCTGGAGCGAAACAATGATGGCTATTTTATTTTCGCCTTCTTCGGCTTGGGTGGATTCTCGATCCAGTGTTTGAGCGCCGCCTGGAGTTCCTCTTCCGATTCCGGTTTCTTGTTCATTACGAACGTACAATCGGGGTAGCGCGTGCAAGCGAAGAACGGTTTGCCCCGTCCGCGCGATTTCTTTTCCACGATGTCGCCGGGTTTGTCGGCGCGGTCCAGTGACGCGAGGCAGTTCGGGCACTTGAATCCGGTCTTGTTCCAGATCTTCATGATGCCTTTGCACTTTGGATAATCGGTACAGCCAAGGAAGAAGCCGAAGCGGCCGCGCGTGACCTTCATCGGCTTGCCGCAAATCGGACAGCGCTCGTCCTTCGTTTTTTCCTGGAGCGCCGCGATCTGCGCGGCCTCTTCTGGCATCGGGAGCGTTACTTTCACGCCCGGTTCGGGGCAGGCGAGGAATTTTCCCATACGGCCGAACTTGATGAGCATCGGCTTGCCGCAATGCGGGCACGGCGTTGTCGATATCTCTACTTGTTTCTCCACGCTCGCTTCCTTTTCCGCGAGATTTTTCTTGAACGGGCCGTAGAATTCGCGGCAGACGTCGGTCCACTTCATCTGGCCTTCCGCGATCTCATCAAACTCTTCCTCGATGCGCGAGGTGAATTTGATATCCACGATTTCCGGGAAGTTCTCTACGAGCAGGTCGTTTACCAGAGTGCCGATCTCCGTCGGCGCGTATTTCTTGTCCACTTTTTCCACGTAGCCGCGCTCCTGGATGGTGGAGAGCGTCGGCGCGTAGGTGGACGGGCGTCCTACCCCTTCGGCCTCGAGGGCCTTCACGAGCGTGGCGTCGGTGTAACGCGCCGGCGGTTCGGTAAAGTGCTGCACGCCCGCGGGATTTTCTTTATCTTCGTCTGCGTTAGCGCCTCCGGCCTTGGCAAGTGTGAGCACCATTTCCTTTTCCAGTTTTGGCAATCCGCCTTCGATCTCGTCGCTCGCGTCGTCATCGCGGCCCTCTGTGTAAACGCGGATGAATCCGTCGAAGATGACGGTCTGGCCATTTGCACGAAATATTTCGTGGCGTGGCGTGTTCGCCTCAATCTCAACAGATGTTTGCTCGAGGGTGGCTTCTTTCATCTGTGATGCGATCGTTCGTTTCCAGATAAGGTCGTAGAGCCGGATCTCGCCGCGATCCTTCAGTCCGCCTGCGCCGGGGATCATCTCAAGATTCGCAGGACGGATCGCTTCGTGGGCTTCCTGCGCGCCTTTGCTCTTGGTGGAATAGATGCGCGGAGCGGCGAGCTGATACTCTTTTCCGAACTCACGGCCGATCACCGCGTGTGCCGTCGCAAGCGCGGACGCCGCGAGGTTCACGCTGTCGGTCCTCATATAGGTGATGTGACCGTTCTCGTACAAGTGTTGGGCGATGACCATCGTCTGCTTTGCGCTAAAGCCGAGCTTGCGCGCCGCCTCCTGCTGGAGCGTGGATGTGGTGAATGGCGCTGACGGATTCCGGCGCACTTCCTTCACGCCGATGTCCGCGATGCGATACTCCGCGCCCTTCAGTCCCTCTATAATAGAGCTCGCTTCGGCGCCGCTCTTTATGCCCATTTTACCGACCGCTTTCCCATTGATGGAATTCAATACGGCAGGGAACGCGGTCTTTCCCTTTGGCGGTAGGAACGACGCCTCAATCGTCCAGTACTCCTCTTTATTAAATGCCTGGATCAGGCGCTCGCGTTCCACGACGAGCCGCACCGCCACGCTCTGTACGCGTCCGGCGGAAAGGCCGTAGCGGATCTTGCGCCAGAGGAACGGCGACAGCTCGTAACCGACGAGCCGGTCGAGCACGCGCCGCGCCTGCTGAGCATCAACGAGATTGATGTCGAGCGCCCGCGGATGCTCAAGCGCCTCCAAGATCGCGTTCTTCGTGATCTCGTGGAAGGCGATGCGTTCGTATGGCCGCGCCGTTTTTTTCTCATCAAGGCCGAGCGCGTTCACGAGGTGCCACGCGATCGCTTCGCCCTCGCGGTCCTCGTCAGTCGCGAGGATGACCTTATCCGCCTTCTTTGCGAGCGCCTTTAAATTTGCCACGACGGGCACAGCCTTTGCGGGAATGCTATAGCTCGGCGTGAAGTCGTGCGCGACATCGATGCCGATCTTGCTTTTAGGAAGGTCGCGGATGTGGCCGTACGACGACTCGACGGCAAAACCTTTGCCGACGAATTTACTTATGGTCTTCGCCTTGGTTGGCGATTCTACGATGATGAGGTCCATGTTTTTTATATTGTATACCCTGCGTCCGTTTCTTTGACGATCCCACGCAACAAAAGGAAGCTGAGGACACGATTCACGATGCGAGGTTCAAGTCTAGTCAATGCGATCAATTTGTCAACATCGGCAGGCGCGGAAATGTCCGCGAGTGCTTTGAGAACAAGGATTTCTTCAGGTGACGACGTTTCCTGGGCCGCGAGCACACTTTTCTTTTTATCAATGTCGTAAGCGCTCAAAATATCGTCTGGCGAGGTGACGAGCTCGGCCCCTTGACGGATAAGCGCGTGCGAGCCCTTGAAGCCGGAAGCCGTTACCGCGCCGGGCACGACGAACACCTCCCGATCCTGTTCCACGGCGTAGCGCGCGGTGGCGAGCGCCCCGGAGGATTCCGGTGCTTCCACGATGAGCGCCCCACGCGAGATGCCGCTCATGATCCGATTTCGTTCGATGAACCGATACGCGAGCGGCGCCTCGCCAGGCGGATATTCCGAGACGAGCGTGCCGCCGCTTGCGAGGATTCGCTCGGCGAGCCCGCGGTGCGAATGCGGATAGACGGCGTCTAATCCTCCGGCGAGGACGGCGACGGTTGCGCCACCGGCGTCGAGCGCGCCCTCGTGTGCCGCGCCGTCGATGCCAAACGCAAGGCCGCTCGCGATCGTGAAGCCGGCGCCCGCGAGCTCACGCGCGAACGAGCGCGCGATCTTTTTCCCATCCGCGCTCGCCCGGCGCGTGCCGACGACGGCGAGCGTCGCGGACATGGATGGAAACGCTCCCGCCGCCTTTGCTCCATTGCCGCCGCGGAGATAAATGCCGAATGGTGGGTATGGAATATGGCGGAGCGCTTCGGGAAATTCCCTTTCCGTATTGAGCACCAATCTGATGCCAAATGATTCCATATATTCGTACGCTTCGCGGGCATCGGGGAGTGGCGGAGCATCTTCAGGGATGAGCGCCGGATTTCCCCGGAGCATATGGTATGCCGCTTCCCAGCTTCCGCCGGCCGCCGCGCGATATCTTTTCATCGTGGCGTAGCCGCTGTGCGTCACGAGGGCGATGGAATTATAGTAATGTGCTTCGTTCATGAAATATTTTTTTAAATGGCCGTTTGAGGTTAGCAGTTTTTATGAAAATCAAGAAATATGATTTAATCGTGATTTAATTTCCTATTTTAGCTATAATAGAAGGGTAATGGTCAAGGATCGCTTTGCGAAGCAATTATGGATAAGCGGGGGAGTTATTCTCGGCAGTATTGCCATCGCCGTTGGTGTGCTGGTTTTTCTCGCGGGTGAGATATCCGCCCAGGCAAGCATGATAACGACCGACCGCCAGACCATCCAAGAGAAGACCGATGCGGTCTCCACCCTCGCACAGCTTGAGGCGGCCGTCCCGCAGGCGGCGCAATATCAAGAGGCGATCACTCAGATCATTCCCGACCAGTTCAGTCTCGTGACATTCCCGCAATGGCTGTCCACGCTTGGCGCGCGATACAACGTGACGACGGACGCGGTATTACAGGGTTCCGCGTCTCCCGCCACGGCTGCCACTGCCGGCACCGCGCAATTTTCTTTCACCGCCGACGGCTCACCAAGCAACCTCACCGCTTTTCTGAACAGCATGAATGCCACGGCGCCGGGGTTCCTCCTGACCGTGAGCTCGTTTGACGTGGTAAGCGACGGAGCGAATCAGAAAATAACAGGGCAGGGGATATTATTTTCCCGCTGATCATCACCATGAAGAAACTCCTGCACAAATATCCCAACTTTATCATCGGCGCTCTCGCGATAATTTTCCTGGCTGTCCTGATCACGTTCTATTCCTGGGCCATCAATGATGCGGTTGCAGAGCTCCATAGCGCGCTCGTCACTCCCGCGCCGGCAAGCGTCACCGGCTACGACCTCGCCGCCGCCGCGAAGCTTGATTACCGCGGGTTGATCAACATCAACACTTCCACTTCCGGGAATTAGGCCGACGCAGGACAGCATCTATTGAAAAAATGTCGGTGAGGCCGTATGATGAACCATGCCTGCGCGGCAGCATGCGGCGCGATTAGCTCAGTGGTAGAGCGTCACATTGACATTGTGAAGGCCGGAGGTCCGATCCCTCCATCGCGCACAGAGCGTTGGCACACGCGCGTGTAGCTCAGTGGTAGAGCATTTCACTGATAATGAAAAGGTCCTTGGTTCGATTCCAAGTACGCGCACCATAAGAAAGTACTCCTCTTCAAAAGGACGGCGTTCCGGCTTACTAGCCGGCCGCCTTGGCTCTCGCCGCCTTCGCGGCTCCGAGACACCTTTTGAAGAGGAGTACTTTCTTATGGTGCGCTCGAAAGGTAAGATGAAAATATAAATATATGAGTGAGCCGAAGATCATTTTTGAGAACGAGGATTTCGTCGTCGTCGACAAACCGGCGGGATTGATGGTGCACGGGGCGCGGATAAGCAGCAAGCGGCGTAGTGCCGTGGTTCGAGAAGCCGAACCGACGCTCGTCGACTGGCTCATCGTGCGGTATCCCGAAATAAAAAAAGTGGGCGACGACCCGGCGCTCCGACCGGGCATCGTGCACCGCCTGGACAAAGCGACGTCCGGCGTGATGCTCGTCGCAAAAACGCAAGCGTCGTTCGATCAGCTCAAAAAATTATTTCAGGAGCATCGCATGCAGAAAACATATTTCGCGGTCGTGTGGGGTGGGCTCGCAAAAAAACAGGGGATCATCGATGCCCCCATCGGCATCAAGAACGGGTCGCTCAAGCGGAGCATCCATTCTACCAAGATGGCGAAGGCCGCCATTACAGAATATTCCGTAGTAAAGGCCATGGGCGATCGCGCTCTATTAAAGGTGAACCCAAAGACCGGGCGCACCCACCAGATCCGCGTACACCTCGCGAGCATCGGGCACCCGATCGTGGGGGATGCGTTGTATGGAAGGAAAATAGGGGCTGGCGGGGTCGTCGGCGCCGGACGCCTGATGCTCCACGCGGGGGCGATCACCTTTTCTGACGATGCCGGAAACCGCTTTGAGTTCGAGTCGCCGCTCCCGGCAGATTTTGGCGCGTAGGCCCGCCCAGTCGCTTATCCACAGGGCTATTTTCCAAATATCGTATAATGGTAAGTAAGAGAATAGATGGAAAGGTCGAAGTTCCCTCGATATCTATTTAGAGAAAAAGAATGATAAAAAACAATAAAAATAGAAAAGGCTTTACCCTCATCGAATTGCTCGTCGTCATCGCGATCATCGCGATTTTGGCGGTGGTCGTTGTCCTTACTCTGAACCCCGCGGAGCTTCTGCGTCAGGCGAGGGACTCCAACCGCATCTCCGACTTTGCAACGCTGAAGAGCGCGCTTGGGCTGTATTCGGAGGACGTGGCAACCACGACATGGATGAGTGGCTCAAGCACCAGCACCACAAGTACCATCTTTTATTCGGGGCCAATTGCCGGCGTCACTGTTGCTATAGCGACCAGTACCACGGGATGTGTCACCGGAACTCCCGCCGTCGGTGGTTGGGGATTCTTGGCAGGGGAAACGGTTGCGAGTACAGCGGCGCGCTCGATCAACGGCACTGGATGGGTTCCCATCAATTTCGGAGCGATCAGTTCGGGGGCTCCCATTGGTTCTTTGCCTGTAGATCCGACCAATACTGGCACAAATCTCTATATGTATGTGGGTGCGCAAACGACCTACAAGCTTGCGACTCATATGGAAAGCGCTAAGTATAGCCAAGGTGGTCCTTCTGATGTGGTTTCGTCCGATGGTGGAAACAGTGTGTGTACGTACGAGCAGGGTTCGAATCTGCAGCTATAACAGCTTCACCTCTGTTATTTCAAAAAGCGTCCGGTTTGCTGGACGCTTTTTGTTTTGCCCGATGCTTTGGTATGATTAGTGAATAATAGTATCCTATGAAACTCCCGATCTCCCCGGATCAGCTCAAAAAAATATTAGTGGACCAAAATCTTGTCGCTCCTGAGCGGTTTGATGAGCTCTATCAAGAGGCCGAACGTAAGGGTCAGAGCGTGATCGATATCATGGTCTCCGAAAAGATCGTGGAAAGGAGCTATTTGGATGACATCATCGCCGGGCTGCTCGGCGTTCCCCGCGCGGATCTCAGTACGGGGAAGATCGATAAGGATACGGTGAATCTTCTCGCCGAAGGCGTCGCGCGCCAGCGGCAGGCGATCGTCTTCAATAAGGAGGAGGACGGCACGTACGACGTGGCGATGGTGGATCCCTCCGATCTTGAGACGCGCGAGTTCCTTTCCCAGCGGCTGGGTGGAAAGGTGAAACCGTTCCTTGCGTCCGTGGACGATCTCAATCATGGGTTTTCCGTGTACGGTTATGAGCTCGGGCAGGATTTCAAGAAGATCATCGACGAGAACGTGCGCGCGTCGCTCACGAGCCAGTCGAAGGATGGCGCGGAGGCGGCGAAAGATCTTCCTATCGTCGGCATCGTGGACAACATCCTTTCGTACGCGCTCGCGTCCCGCGCTTCGGATATTCATATTGAAATATTAGAAGAATCGACCTTCATTCGCTATCGCGTTGACGGTATTCTCTATCAGGTAATGGACATCACGAAGGCGGTACATCCGGGGATCGTCGCGCGCATAAAACTTCTGGCGGGGCTCAAGATCGACGAACATTTTGTGCCGCAGGACGGCCGGTTCCGCTACGAGCTGGGCGGTCAGGAGATCGATGTCCGCGTCTCCACGATGCCCACGTTCTACGGCGAAAAGGTGGAAATGCGTCTGCTCGAGTCATCACAGAAGCCGCTCTCGCTTGAAGAACTCGGCATGTCGCCGGAGGTTTCAAAGACCGTTTCCGACAATCTCAAAAAATCTTTCGGGATGCTCATCTCGTGCGGGCCGACCGGTTCCGGAAAGACGACCACGTTGTACGCGCTCATGAACATGCTGAATCGCCCGGAGGTGAATGTGACGACCGTAGAGGACCCGATCGAGTACAACATGCGCTACGTGAATCAGACGCAGATCAATCCGCAGGCAGGCGTCACCTTTGCATCCGGACTCCGCGCGCTCCTGCGCCAGGATCCGAACATCATCATGGTCGGTGAGATCCGCGACGCGGAGACCGCCGACATCGCCGTGCAGGCGGCGCTCACCGGACATCTTTTGCTCTCCTCGCTTCACACGAACGATGCGCCGACGGCAGTGCCACGTTTCTTCGACATGAACATCCCGCCGTTCCTCGTGAGCTCGGTGTTGAACCTCGTGCTCGCGCAGCGACTCGTACGAAAGATCTGCCAGACCTGCATCTATTCCTATGATCTGGATGATTCGATCAATGCCACGCTTGCGGTCCAGCTTAAAGAGAATGGTCTTGATCCGGCAAACGTGCGCATCCCGAAGACGCTCTATGCCGGAAAAGGATGTTCCGCCTGCGGTATGACGGGATATCGTGGCCGTCAAGGCATCTACGAAGCGTTCCAGGTGGATGAGAAGATAAAGGAGATCATTGTGAAGCCAACATTTAGTTTAGAATCCCTGCGCGAGCAAGCACAGGCAGAAGGCATGAAGACGATGTTCGAGGATGGATTGCGCAAGGTGGAGCTCGCGCAGACAACGTTGGAGGAAGTGCTGCGCGTCATCCGGGAATAGGAATTACAAGACTGCCTTTTCGGGGCCGCGTCGTTTCCTGCTGGAAACGCGCTATATCTCGCCGCCTGCGCGGCTCCGAAATACCCCGAAAAGGCAGTCTTGTAATTCCTATACGACAATGAGATATATTAATTAAAAAATCATTAAAAGTTTTTTGACTTTTTAAGTGTCTGAGTTAGTATTATTAGCGAAGCAAGGTTCTGCGAAGCTGCGGAACTAAAAAACTCTGCGTGTCAGGTAAAGCGGCCACTTATAGTGGCCGCTTTACTTTTCCACTTAACACAAATTTAATGGCGTATGCGTTATGGTGTCTCTGCCCGGAATCATGGGACCATAGTTCATGTGGTAGAACACTGCTTTTGACACGCAGAGAACCGGGTTCAGACACCGGTGGTTCCACACCCGGGCGCAAGATCATATTTATTAGAAAATAACATAGCCCAGAAGCTCACTTCGCCGAACGGTCATCTGCCTGGAGGCGAAGTGAGCTTCTGGGCTATGTTATTATATAGATATGCTGTTCCATTACGTTGCCGCCGATGATGGAGGAAAGATGACGGAGGGGGAATACGAGGCCGACGCGCTGAACGACGTCCTGCGGTTCCTCGGCAGCAAGCAGCTGCGTCCGGTTTCCGTGAAACCGATGAAGGAAACCAAGATCGGTTTTATGGCCGGTCTTTTTGGCGGGATCAATACGGCAGACAAGGTATTCCTCACGAAATATCTGGCACTCATGCTGCGGGTGGGAACGGACCTGCTTTCTGCCATCAACATCCTCATCCTTGATTTCGACAAGCCGGCGATGCGCAATTTCCTTTTGGAGGTACGCGAGGATCTGAGCAAAGGCCAGCCGTTCTACCAGGCGTTCGCCCGCCACCCGAAGGATTTTTCGCCGACCGTCATCAATCTGGTAAAAGCCGCCGAGCAGTCGGGGAGTTTGCAGAAGACATTCGAGACCTTGAGCACTTCATTCGAGAAAGAGTCAGAGATCCGCAGCAAGATACGGTCTGCGATGATCTACCCGATCGTATTGGTCTGCATCGCCTCGGCGATCATGATCTTCCTCGTCACGTTCGCGCTGCCGAAGGTGGCGAACGTGTTCTCGCAAAGCGGCATCACTCCGCCATGGTTTTCACGGGTCGTGTTCACCGTGGGACTTTTTATCGGAGGGAACATCTTCATCATCCTTCCGGCGGTGCTCATCGTTGTCGGAGCGCTCATATGGGCAGTGATGAAGACGGAGGTGGGGAAGAGGGAGTTCAATCACATCATGACGATGCTCCCGCTCGTGCGGACGGTGTATCAGGAGCTTGCCATCCAGCGTATGGCGTCCACCATGAGTTCGCTCATGCGCGCCGGGTTACCGATCGTGCAGACGATCAACATTGCCGCCGAGACCGTCGGTTCGGATTCATATCGTGCGGCGCTCCTCCGCATCGCGAACGACGGGTTGACAAAGGGGCTCACGATCGGCGAAGCGTTCCACCGCGAAACGGTATTCCCCAAGATCGTCTCCAACCTCGTCTCGGTTTCCGAGAAAGCCGGACACCTTGAAGAGGTGCTCGACACCCTCGCACAATTTTACGAATCCAACATCGACGCCAACATCAAAGCGCTCGTCTCGTTGCTTGAGCCGGCGATGCTCCTCGTGATGGGCGTCATGGTGGCCGTGATCGCACTCTCTATCATCGTCCCTATCTACCAATTGACCACGCAATTCTAGTGAAGAAAGGATTCACGCTCATAGAACTCCTCATTGTCCTCACGATCGTGATCGTCACCGGCGCGGTGGTGTTCTCGAATCTTGGCACACGAAAGGTCGAGACCGACCTCATTGTCACGGACCAGCAGATCGGATCGCTCCTGCGGCAGGCGCAGGTGGACTCGATGGATCAGGAATCAGATGTGGCGTGGGGGGTCCACTTTTCAAACGCCACTAATACCGCGCCGTTCTATGCACTTTTCCAGACGAGTTATAGCACGGCGACGGTCGTCGGCGGCTTGTACCGATTGCCTTCGACGGTGGCCTTCACCACCTCTACGCTTGCGCGGGGCGCGACGCTTGACGTGATCTTCTCGTCCGTGAGCGGCCTCTCATCCGTCTCCACGAGCATCGGGCTGTATATGCCGAAGGAAAACACCGCATTCTCATCCACTATATCCATCGCATCATCCGGTAGCGTCAGTTACTAATACCATGAAACAACTTCGATCAGGACAATCTTTCGTGGAACTCATGATCGCCATCGCCATCGGTGCCATCTTTCTTGGAGGGATGGCGACGATCATCGCTCCGTCGTTGCTTGAGAGCGGGCAGGCCGGAAAGATACAGGTCGCCGCGACGAACGCGCAGAGCCTCCTTAATAATGTACGCGTGTGGTCTGAAGGAAACTGGAACAATATCCTTTCGCTCGCCACCGGCACCGCCAACCAATATTATCTCGTCACTTCTTCCTCGCCATACACCGCCACGTCGGGGATTCAGTCCATCGTGATCGCAACGACGACGTACACCGATTATTTTTACGTCGGCGATGTGTATCGCAGTGGGGGAGTCATCGCGACGACCTCGACCGGCAATACGTACGATCCCTCTACCAAGCAGATCTTCGCCGTGTACAATTGGACGCCGCACGGCGTGACGAGCACGATCAGCACGTATGTCACAAGAAATAATGACCAGGTGTTCAGTCAGACCGACTGGTCCGGCGGCCCGAACGCGAGCAGTGCGGTGACCTCTACCAACAATCAATTCACGTCATCGTCCAACATCGATTACGCGTCGACGACCGGGGCGATCTATGTCAATCTCTAATACTATGCGAAAATTATTTAGTTCTTTTTTGAACATCGGCTATACTATTAATATAATATGAAGAAGTATCTTTTTATATTCATCGCGCTCGTCCTGTTTTCGTTTGGACTCCAGGCCGCGCCCGCGCACGCGGCGATAACTTTTGTGCAAAGCAATGGAGGATCGGACGTGGCGGGTACCACTGGCGTTGCATTTTCCACCAACGTGACGGCGGGGGACACTCTCTACGCGTCAGTGTATGATGGATACGAAGCGAACGATACCTTGTCAATCTCCGATTCGAAAGGGAATACATGGCATATCGCAACGACTACGAGTCAAGAGGGCGACGGCGATACGGCGATGGTCGCTTGTGCTCCGGCTGGCTCAACGGGCGCGGACACGGTGCACTTCACCTTCAATGGAAGTGGTTTTGAGCTGGGTGACGTGTTGTTGTATGAGGCGCATGGGGTGACATGCGGCGTGGACCAAATGGCATCATTGGACAATGCCGGTGCGACCACAACCTGTTCCTCCCCGCAGATCACAACGACGAATGCCAATGACCTTGTTGTCAACTTCTGCGGAGCGGCAACCCACGGTGTCTATTCCGCTGGAACAGGATGGTCGCATTTACAGAACGCCACCTCTAGTTCAGCAAACGATTACGATGCGCTTGAAATGCAGACGAGTACCGCAACGGGCAATTTTACCGGGAAGATGACAGATGGCGGGACGGCGGGGGAACAACTCGGCATCATCGTCGCGTATGCATCTTCCACTGCCGCGATCTCGAATGCCACTTCCTCTCCCGGTATTCTTACGGCCGTCGTCACTTGGAACACAAACCTGGGCGCCGACTCCTTGGTGAACTTTGGCACGAGCACGACCTATACCAATTCTTCCACTTACAACAGCAGTTACGTCACTGCCCACTCAGTAACCCTGACCGGCCTTACGCCGTCGACCACGTATCACTACCAGGTCGTGAGCTCCGACGGACTCGTCGCTACGTCGAGCGATTACATGTTCACGACGAACAATAACAACCTCGTCGCTGGTGCTGGCAACATCTGGGTGGCGGTTCCGTTCAGCAACCAGCTTGATGAATTCTCCGCCACTGGAACTTACGAAGGCGGATTTACCGTAGGAATAGACAACCCTGTCACTCTCGCCATCGACCCGAGCGGAAACCTCTGGGTGGATAACGAAGAAAAAGTCCAGGAATATTCAGCCACCGGCACGACTGAGAGCGTTCTTTTTGGATCCTACGGCACCACCGATGGAAAGTTTGAGAATTCACACGGCATCGCCATTAACTCGAGTGGCGACATCTTAATCTCAGACCAAGGCAGTAATCGCATAGAGGAGTTCTCCGCTACCGGCACGTATATGAGCAAGTTTGGGTCCTACGGCAGCAGCACTGGCCAATTCAATATTCCCGAAGGCCTGGCTTTCGATTCGAGCGGCGATCTTTGGGCAGTGGATGATGGCAATGATCGTGTCGAGGAGTTTATCGCGAGTGGCACCACGTATGCGTATCACTTCCAGTTCGGGTCTTATGGCACCGGTAATGGCTATCTCTACAATCCAACCGGCATCACCTTCGATGCAAGCGGCAATATTTGGGTGGTTGATGCGTCTAACAACCGCCTCGAGGAGTTCTCTACTGCCGGCGCGTATGAAAATCAGACCACCGGCTACACCCCCTCCTATGGTTTTGCCGATGCCGTTGATGCAAACGGCAATGTATGGACGGCGGACGGAAACAATGTGACGATCGACGAATTTTCCTCTACCGGCACGATCGAAGGGGCCTTCGGCAACGCAATTTTTGATGGTGATGAACCTACTGGCATAGCTATCGTCGGCGGTGCCGGCACCGCCACCGGCGGCACGAACATCAGCTCCTCATCCTCCCAACATTGGGCGTGGAATGACGCGATCGGCTGGATGGATTTTTACGACACGCACAATATTATTGTGTCAGCCACAAAGCTTACCGGATACGCCAGCTCCTCGGCGGGAAATATCTCACTGGATTGCACTACCTCTCCAGGCGGGAATATTTGCGGGACGAGTAACTACGGCGTGAGCAACGACGGCAGTGGTAACCTCGCGGGATGGGCGTGGAACGACACGTATGGCTGGATCTCGTTCTGTGGCAACTCATCCGGCGGAGGTTCCACGTTGAGCGGATCGACATGGGTGTGTCCGTCGAGTCCGACGTATCAGGTTGTCATCAATCCTTCTACCGGAGTCTTCTCCGGATGGGCATGGAACGACACGCTCGGCTGGATATCGTTCAATTGTAGCAACACGTCTAATTGCGGCACGTCTCAATACGATGTCGTGACCACGTGGACCGCCGCCGGAGTGGAGGCGACGGGCACGCTTGATTCGGCAACGTTCGACACGGGCGTCACGAGCGGGGCGCAGCTCAACTCGGTGACGTGGCAGGGCTCCGCGCCGTCGTCCACCGCGGTCGGGTTCCAGTTCGCCGTAGCCAGCAGCTCAAGCGGCCCGTGGAATTTTGTGGGCCCCGACGGCACTTCGGCCACCACGTACACCGGCATCCCCGGCGTCCCGGTCCCACTCACCAATTACCCCGTGCTCAACGGAAGATATTTCCGCTACCGCGCCATTCTCTCCACCGACCAGACCGGGTCAGCAACACCCACGGTGACGGGCATTCAAGTGAACTGGAGCAAGTGATCGTGCGAGCATGATATAATCAATAGTAATGAACAAGAAAGGATTCACGCTGGTTGAAATGCTGGTTTCGATAGCGATCTTCTCCGTGATCATCGTTGCATTCATTGGCATACTGGTGGTGATCCTCCAGATACAGGCGCAGTCGTCCTCCTCGCAGGCGGTGAATCAGGAGAGCCAGTTCCTCTTGCAGAAGGTGCAATATTATGTGGAGTCGGCAAGCGTGATCACTCCTACCTCTACGCCATCCACGCTGGTATTCTATGTAGCGAGCTCGTCGCTCGATCCGTCGTACATCACGCTCTCGAGCGGGACGGTGTATTTGCAGCAAACGGCGACCGGAACTTTGCAGGCGCTCACGTCGCCGAAAGTGAACGTCACAAATCTTTCTTTCACGCGCAACACGAATCCTCCGGGGCACGACACGGTGAGCGTCTCGTTCACGATGGCCTACAACACCCTGAACGCGGAGCAGGCGTTCAGCCAACTCTTTCAATCCACGGTGGAACATGTTTCCGCCGCGACGTTTGATACGAGCGTCCTGCCGTCGGCGGGAGGAGAGCCCTTGGGAAACTCCACGTATTATTGGAATCCCATCAATGGTGTCATCAACTTCAGCGGGAACAATGTCGGGATCGGGAGCGGGGACACGAGCCCCTCGCAGCCACTGGAAGTGAACGGCGGCTTCCGCCTCAATCCGACCGGCGTTTCCGAGCCGACGTGCAGCACCTCCATCCGCGGGACGCTGTGGTTCGCAAACAACGGCGGTTCAAAGGATGACCTCTATCTCTGCGCCTCGAACGCGTCGGGAACGGTCGCTTGGCGAACGATCTATTAATAGAGGGAATGCTATAATAATTTTATGGATGAGAAGAAGAAGATAATAATAGAGGTCGTCGTCGGAGTGGTGGTACTGATCGTTGTTGTCGTGATCATCGTATATGCATTGCATGGGAAAGGCGGTGCGGTTTCGAATGCAACCCAGCCTTCAAACCGGGCACAATCCACGAGCACACCGCTCGCCAGGTTGGCCGCCCTGACGTCTTCAACGACAGCGGCGGTTCCCGCGGGCACCGTTGCCCCCAACAAGGGTTCGACAAGCACTCCTTCGAACGTCGCCGTTCCCGTGGTGCAGGGCCCGGGAAGTCCATCCGGAGATGTGAGTTACCGCAGTTTCAATATCAGCATTGACGGCAGCGCGTATTCCCCAAATACGGTGATCGTGAAAACGGGGGATACGGTGAATCTTGAAATGACCGCCGTGGATGCGAACTACGCGTTCACTCTGCCGCAGTATCACTTCAACGATCCGATCGCAAAGGGAAAGACGCAGACCATCCAATTCCAGGCGTCAGGGGTCGGCGATTTCACCTTCTATTGCGGGTCATGCGGCGGTCCATCCAAAGGTCCCGTCGGGCATCTCATCGTGACGGCGGATTAAGGTATAATTAAAATAAATAATTAATTAAAAAATATGCACCTTTCAAAGAGTACCGCTATCATTATAATCGTCGTGGTCGCAGCATTTCTGATAGGCGTTGGCGTTCTGGTTGGAACGCACGTGAGCGGCGGCACGCCGACAAACGGCGCTTCGCTTTCGCCGTATTCCGCAGTATACCTTTCTACGGGCGCGGTGTACTTCGGCATACTTGATTGGTCTCCTTCGCCGCATATAGAAGATCCGTGGTTCCTCCAGAGCGGCACGAACGCGCAAGGTCAGGCAACCGCCGGCGTATATCCGTTCAGCCAGGTGGCGTGGGGACCGTCGGACGCGGTGTATTTCAACTCCCAGGACATCGTTTGGTGGACGCGACTCTCGAGCACGAGCAGTGTGGCGGAAGCAATGGCGAATCCGGCGGCGGGTGCCGCGGCGCAGCAGCCGAACGGCGCTCCCACGCAGCAACCCCCGACCCCGACCTCAACTTCCACGGCCTCATCGTCATTAAAATGAAGCAATGAACCAGCCGCCATCGTTTAAAAAAATCCACATCTTCGCGATCGCGGCCGGCGTTCTCCTTGTCGGGATATTCTTTTGGTCCACACTCGGCGCATCCGCGTTCAACGGCCCAACGCAGAATCCTTCCGGGGGCAATGGCGCGATCGGCACCGATAGTTCGAACAACGTTTACATTGGCGGAAACCTTAACGTGACAGGCACTATCTCGGCGAGCGGCCTTGGTGGTTCATTGATAAGCGCCGCGAACGTTTCCGAAGGCAAATTTGGCGACAATACGGGTGGTGGGGAATATGACTTTCCTGGCACGGTCAGTATCGGTGCGAGTTCCACCGGCGACGGCAATGAGACGTATCTTTTAATTTATGACTCAGGGAATAACACAGGCGGCTTTGGTGTTCTGGGTGTTGAACCTGGTGGTGCCAACACATTTCTCGTGAACGATAACCCCGGTGATTTTATAATTTCCGACTGGGGCGCCGGTAATATCGACATTAACGCCCGCGCGGACGCCTATGCGACTCTCGTGATTGCCACAAGCGGCTTCATCGGCATCGGAGCGTCGAATCCACTGAGCTCATTGGATGTATATGGCGGACAGCTTTTAGTAAGAGATAATGACAATGGCGCTAACTATGGCACCGGTATTCGGGTAGGATATGACGGAGCCAGCGGTGTGGGGAGTCCCGCAATTGGCTTTAGGGTCGATGATCAGAGCGAACGGTTCGAAATTTCGGTGCCGAGTTCTTCCGTCAATACGGCGAACGAAAGGATCTCCATCTCTGGTGATTGCAGCGGTGGATGTCCTATGACGGAATATCTTTCCGTTAATAGATACGGCTTCGTCGGCATCGGGACGACGACGCCGGCGTCACCGCTCACGGTAGTCGGCAATATTTACGCCACGGGCAACATCACATGCGGGGGAACGTGCGGTGGTGGCGGATCAAGCCAGTGGACCACGACGAGCACTGGCATCTATTATAACGGTGGTGGCGTTGGCATCGGGACGGCGCCCATATCAGGTAATGCACTGAGTGTGGGAGGCAATTTTACTACTCAGAGCGGTAATGTGCAAATAAATAATTATTCTACCGCTCCTACTCTGATTTTTTCAAACAGCTATACCGCGGGGCCAACCATTTCGGTGGATGCCGGCACGTCATCTCCGAATCTCTATCTGTATGGAAGTCGGGTTACCATTGGCAGTAATGGCAACGTCGGCATAACTGGAACTTTGACGGTAGGCAGCGGAAGCGGCATCATAGGCACCAATGTTGTGAATTCGCAGTATTATCAAGACCCGACACAAACCGCTGCGTACTTACAATTTGCGAATGGCGGGGGAACTTCGTATTTCAACGAGAGAGGGGATACCTCGACGATCGGTTTCCAAATGTTGGGGGCCGCGGGGCAAACGGGTGATATTTTCCAGATCACGAGCAGTTCGAACTCCGTGTATTTTGACGTGAGTGCTTCCGGCAAAGTCGGCATCGGGACGTCAACGCCTTCCTTCCCGCTTACGGTAAACGGATCTTCGAGCGCTGCCGCCTACTGCATCAATGGCGCGAACTGCATCACGGCGTGGCCGTCGACCCCGAGCGGCGCTAACCCGAGCGCTTCGATCGGCACGAGCGCCGTCAACGGTTCAGCGACCACCTTCATGCGCTCCGACGGCGCGCCCGCGATCAACCAGGCGGCGGCATTCTCCTTCTCCGCGCTGGGTAACACGACGAGCACCGGAAACATCACCGCGGCATCTATGAATATAACTTCCGGCGCATCAACTGCGTCAACGATAGGCGGTTCAGCAATGGTGCTTGGTGCTTGTAATACAGCTACCGTCACGATCACGGGTGCCGTATCATCCACGGGTTCGGTGTTTGTCATGCCACAGAAAAACCCCGGGAGTGGTGTCACTTGGCAAGGGTATGTCTCCGCTTTGAATACCGTCACCATTGATGAATGTGCTGCCACCGCGACAACGCCGACCGCCACCAAGTTCAACGCCATCTATATCTACTGATCCTAGGGGATCATAGGGTATAATAATAGGGATGGAGCATCTATCCTTTAACAAGGGCCAGACGTTTTTAGCTGTTGTGTTGTTCATCGGAGGAATCGTCACGGTGGCGGGACTCCTGATCGCGTTCTTTGCGGTAACGTCATTGGATACGGGATATGGCGTCGCGGCGGCGTTCAACGCGGAATCCGCAGCGACGGCGGGCGCCGAGGACGGTCTACTGCAGCTCGATCGGGATTCACAATTTTCCAACCCATCGGGATATTCAGTGGCTGTCGGCACATCCACGACGGCAGAGGTTACGGTGACGCAGAATTCGCCCGCGTCGGGAGAGGCAACGATCCTTTCCGCGGCGACCGTCAGCTTTCATACAAAAAAGATCCAAATCATAGTTTCGGAGAATGCTTCCACGGGGGCGATCAACATCGTCTCGTGGACCGAGGTTCAATAGATCATCTGATAAGATCCCATGCAACTCATCAAATCGTATTTTCAAAAATTACTTTCCATCCTACGGATCCGCTCGACCGCCGGCGGCCTTGAGGTGAGCGATCAGGTGCTGCGGTTCGTCTATGACGAAGGGGGCAAATGGAAAACGGAGGCCGTGCGCCTTGCGCCGGGCGTGCTTGAAAAAGGAAAGATACTTGACGCCGCCGCGTTCGGCGCGGCGCTCAAGGAGTTGCGCTCCAAGGTGCCGTCTGGGCGGAAGAAAGATAAGAAGATGAACGTCATCGTTTCTTTGAGCTCCGTCAATATGTACAGCCAGGTGTTCACGCTGCCGCTCATGGCAGAAGGCGACGATCTTGATAAGGCGATCGGCCTGAACGTGCAGATGGTCTCCCCGGCGGACGTAGCTCATATGTATTACGGGTGGCAGCTTTTGGGGCATGACGAGTCGGGCCTCCGGCTGGAGATCGTCGCCGCGTTCGCGGATAAGGGCATTGTGGATGAGATGGTGCAGGCACTCTACGCTGGAGGTTTTGTGACGGTTGGTGTAGAGTCCCGCGCGCTCGCGCTCGTGCGCTACATACGTGAAAAAACGACGGAGATGCAGGCGGGCAAGTCGTACCTTTTGCTCGACATCGACAATTCCGGAATAGACTTTCTCATCGTGCGGAAAGGCCATCTGTATTTTGAATATGCAAACCAGTGGGGCGATATTGCCGACGAGAAAGGACAGATATCGGTGAAAAAATTCGAGGATGTTCTTGCGGCAAGCCTGAGGCAGGTGGTGAATTTTTATGGCCAGCGGTGGCCCGATCCGCTCGCCGGGGTCGTCATTTCCGCGGTGGCGTTTGAGAAGGAAGCGGCGGAAGCGGTTGCGGCATCGATACCGCTGCCGGTCGTTCCCTTGGCCATGCCAGCGGGAACAGAAGCGTCTCCGGAGTGGTTCGTGGCGCTCGGATGCGCTTTGCGGGGGATCAACGCGAACATGAGGGATAAAGAGATCAACCTCTCCGGCGACGGCGCCCTTGATACTTTCCACGAGGAGCGGTTGGTGAATTTTATGAACTTGTGGCGCGTGCTCGTCCCCACGGTATTGGGATTCCTCGTCATCGTGCTCATTCTTGCCGACAGTTTCTTGAATACGATACGTTCCGGCATCGAGGCGGAGTCGGCGTTCACGCAGGCGGGCGCGGAGGCCTCGCAGGTGGGGGCCCTTGAGGCCTCCTCGACGGTGTTCAACCAGTCGGTCGCGCTGGCGGCGAACGCCGAAGGCCAGATCAGCAATAATTATCTATTGATCGCCGATATCAACACCATCGCATCGGCGAACAGTATAAACATCAATCAGATCTCCTTCCAATCAGCGGGCACGCCCATCCTCGTTTCCGGGCTGGCTCCGACGACGAGTGACATCGCTTCATTCAAGAACGCGATCCAGAACGATCCGCATTTCGGCACAGTGACCCTTCCACTGCTTAACATCCAACAGAACACCGGAGGGAGCGGATATACGTTCTCCATGACGTTCCCGTTGGGAAGATCATTCTAGCCCCGCAACGACACGGCTATTTTTCCGAAAACCTCCTCGAAGGTTTTTTTGTCTGCGGGGGTGATGGGTGACAATACGAAGTCACCGGCTTTTTTGCGGTGCCCCTCGTCCTTCTCCCGGATGCCGATGCGGATGCGTGCGAAGTCCTCGGTATGGAGGTGATCGATGATGGAATTAATGCCGTTGTGTCCGGCCGAACCGCCACCCTCCGCACGCTTGAACTCGCCGACCGGGATGTCGCTGTCGTCGTGGATGATGATGATATCTTTTGTGCTCGCCCCGAAAACATGCATCGCATCCTTTACCGCCCGACCTGATTCGTTCATGAAGACGAGCGGCCGGATCAGTATGCCGTCTCTCGTCTTGGCATATTCAAAAATATCTTTGTGGGCACGGAACTTTAGTGCGGGCATTCCGGGCCCATCCACATCCGCGTGCTCTGCGATCCATTGCACCGCAAGGGTGCCCACGTTATGGTAGGTGCTCTCGAGTGCCGGATCGGGATTTCCGAGCCCGATAATGAGTGTTTGATCCATGCTTGATTATTGTATTACATCTTCTATATAATGAGTACACTTAACCCATGAGAAAGTTCTTCGCGTCGCTGCTTGAGGTATTGGAGATCGCCATCATTGCCGTTGCGGCAGTGTTCATCGTCCGGACATTCTTGGTGCAGCCATTCCTCGTGAGCGGTACGAGCATGGTTCCCACGTTCTCCAACGGCGATTACGTGCTGACCGACGAACTGACCTTCCGCATCCGGCCGCCGGAGCGCGGTGAGGTCGTGGTGTTCCATGATGTGAGCGACCCGTCCACCTATCTTATCAAGCGCGTCATCGGCCTGCCCGGCGAGACCGTGATCATCAAGAACAACACGGTCACCATCGAGAACAAGCAGAACCCGAATGGATTCGTGTTGAACGAGACCTATCTGCCCCCGGGCACGATCACGGCGGGGGATGAGACCGTCACGCTTTCATCGAGCTCGTACTTTATGATGGGCGATAACCGCGCGGTGAGCTATGACTCCCGCAGTTGGGGTCCGCTCCCGGCAAGTGATATCGTGGGACTCGTGCGCTTCCGCCTCTGGCCTCTCAACGCGATCAAAATATTCAGCGCTCCTCAATATCAGTAGCGATCATTATGCCCACACCTAAACAAGAAAAAGAAAAGCCTAGGGAACCTAAGGAAGTGATTCGCACCTTCCAGTCGGCGAAAGGGATGCACGACGTGCTGCCCTCCGACGAGCCCTACTGGGATAAAATCGAGAGCGTGGCGCGATCACTCGCCACTTCATACGGATTCTCACGGATCGAGCCCCCGATACTTGAGTTCGCGGAGCTCTATAATAAGACCTCGGGTGAGGAGAGCGACGTGGTGCAAAAAGAGATGTATACGCTCAAAACAAAGGGCGGCGATTTTCTGGCGCTGCGGCCGGAATACACGCCGGGCATTTCGCGCGCGTACATGCAGCACGGGCTCTCGCGGCTTGGCCAGCCACAGAAACTGTTTGCGATGGGACCACTCTTCCGCCACGAGCGTCCCCAACTCGGCCGCCTGCGGCAGTTCACTCAAATCAATCTTGAGACGCTGGGCGGCGTGAATGATCCGATCTACGATGCGGAGATCATCGCATTTTTTTGGGACTTACTGAACGAGCTCAAGATCAAAGGATCGCTTGTAAAGATCAATTCGATCGGCTGCCGCATCTGCCGCCCGATCTATAAAAAGCAGCTCACGACCTATTATAAGAATCATGAAAAACAGCTCTGCGAGGATTGTCAGCGCCGGTTGAAGGTCAACCCGCTCAAACTGTTGGATTGCAAAGAACCCGGGTGTGTCGAGCTGAAAGCGAAAGCGCCGAATTTTCTCGACAAGATCTGCGTGACCTGCAGCGCGCACTTCAAATTGGTGCTGGAATATCTGGACGAAGTGAACATTCCGTACGAGCTTGACCATCATCTGGTGCGCGGGTTGGACTACTACAGCCGCACGGTGTTCGAGATGTACGCCGAAGGGACCGAGGCGCAGATCGGCGCCCTGCCTGCCGGCGGCCGCTACGACTATCTTATGGAAACGATCGGTGGCCACCTGACGCCCGCCGTCGGCGGCGCGTGCGGCGTGGAGCGGCTGATCGCCGTCATGCGCGCCAAGGAGATCCCGATGAATGGGAAGTCCGGCAAGCGCGTATTCCTCGCGCACGCGGGCGACCTTGCCAAGAAAAAAGCGTTCGCTATTTTGAAGGATCTTCGCGGCCGCGGATTTTTGGTGTCCGAGTCGCTCTCGAAGGAATCGCTCGCCGCGCAGTTGAAAGTGGCGGACCGTGAAGGGATCGCGCTCGCGCTGATCCTTGGCCAGAAGGAGATCTACGAGAACAGCATCATCGTCCGTGACCTCGTGAACGGTTTACAGGAAGCCGTGCCACTGGAGAAGCTGGCGGAGGAAATAAAAAAGCGGCAGAAATAACCGTGCACTTATTTCTACATGCCCATTTTCTTCTCTAGTTTATTGACGCGGAGTTGTAAATCCACGACATCTGCGCGAGTGTCCACCTCCTTAATTTCGTGACGGATCTCTCTCAATTCGCGCGCAAGATCGTCAAAACGGTTTTCCGCATATTTTTCCAATTTATCCACTCGCCTCGTGAGTTCAAGCAGGTCCTCCTGCTTAGCCATACGGGATTCTATCCCGACGAAGCTCTTGTTAATAAGGATCGCAAGATCGCCGATTCCCTTATGAAAGACTTTCTGGAACATTTCCTTCGTGACCATTTCATCACCCTTCCTTTTTGTTTTTATCATGCCACTAAGGATACGTCGCGCAGTACGAATGTCAAAAAGTTTTTAATCGATATTTAATGATTTTTAGGCACTCGTCCTCGTCTACTTGCAAAGGTGCTTCTTATTGGATATACTGTCTTCCATGGCAATAGAAGCACGGAAGAAAGAAGGGGAGTCGGGCCAGTCGCTTTTGTATACCTTCACGCGCAAAGTGAAGCGGAGCGGCATCGTTAAAGAGGTCCGCCATCGCAAGTTCCACACCCGGACGATCAGCCGCATCAAGCGCCGCTCCTCGGCGATCCACCGCGAGGAAAAGAAGGCCGATGTGGAACGCCAGAAGAAGCTTGGTTTGATATAAATGCCCCTCTTCCAAAAAATAAACGATGACATGAAGGCCGCCATGAAAAGCGGTGATAAGACGCGCCTTGAGGTGTTGCGTTTTACTCTCGCCAGTTTGAACCCTGCGCAGAAAGAAAAGACGCTGAAGGATCCGCAGGCAACGTTGAGCGATGAAGAAGTGATAACGATCCTCCAAAAAGAAGCCAAGAAGCGCAAGGATTCGATAGAGCTCTTTAAGCAGGGAAAGCGCGACGACCTGGTAGCGAAAGAAGAGGGTGATCTGAAAGTGCTCTTTGAATATTTACCCGCAGAGCTTTCGCATGACGAGATCGTCGCAATGGTGAAGGCGGCAAAAGAGAATGGTGCGAATGACTTTAGCTCGATCATGAAAGAAGTGATGAAGCTCGCAAAAGGACGCGCCGATGGTAAGGCAGTGGGGGACGTCATCCGCGATGTGGAACGAGCCTAAGCTTTCGCGCCTGGCGCAAAAGATTCTGAAGACGCTCAAGATTCACGGCGCGACTTTGGATATTATACTTTTGAACAATGTAAAGATCGCAGCACTGAAGGCGCGCTTTATAAAGCAGCGTACGGAGCCGAATGTGCTCTCATTCCCCGAGCCCGCGCACTTTCCACATCCCGAGACAAAAAAGAGATATCTGGGTGAAGTCTACCTGAACCGTGACATTCTAAAAAAATCGCCGGGGCGTGCGAAAGGTCTATTACTGCATGGCGTCCTGCACCTGCTTGGATACGATCATAAAAAGAAGTCAGATATAGTGAAAATGGAGGGATTGGAGAAAAAGATTTTGGCGAAACTATAAGCAAGAAAACAAAAACCGCTCTTTCAAGCGGATTTTGTTTAATGGTGCTCGCGGCACCCGTCATCTTGCCAGCTTGATATCCATAGTACTCGGTGCTCTATGAATGTCAAATTGAGGTTCCGTGCCAACGTTGACCGGTAAGGTATACACAGTTCCTTTAGCCGGGTTTTCTTGATAGAATGAGAGCATATGAAGCTCAAGGGAATCGGTGGAGGCGGGGATTTCATCACGGGATTGGACGTGGGAACTTCGTCACTCAAAATTGTAGTGGCGGAATGCCGCAACGCCAAGCCCGTTATTGTGTATGCCCGGGAGGAGCCGTCGTTTGGTATTCGTAAAGGCGCTGTCGTTGACCTTGGCGAGGCCTCGCAGGCGATCAATCG
Source organism: Minisyncoccota bacterium (assembly GCA_036510525.1). Classification (GTDB taxonomy): domain Bacteria; phylum Patescibacteriota; class Minisyncoccia; order UBA6257; family 2-01-FULL-56-20; genus JAKAGE01. Next base: position 41,891 of record DATCDU010000020.1, on the reverse strand, counting down.
CGCGCTTTCGGAAGTTAAAAAGATCTCAAAGGCGGCGTTGCGCAATATTTATGTGAGCATTGGCACGCCGCAGGCCAAAATGCAGACCTCGCGGGGCATCGTCGCCGTCTCGCGCGCGGACGCGGAGATCGCGAAGGACGACATGGACCGCGCCGTCCGTGCAAGCCAGGCGGTGAACCTCCCACAGAATCGCACTATCGTCCACACGATCGTGAAGGAATATATGGTGGACGGCGTGGGAGATATCCTCGACCCGCTCGGACTCTCCGGAAGCCGTCTCGAAGTGCAGAGCTTGATCATTGATGCGTTTGCGCCGCATATCAAGACGCTCATCCGCGCGATCGAACTTTCTGGCGGCGACATCAGCGGCCTTGGCTATGGTCCGATCATCGCCGCGCAGGCTGCGCTATCCAAACGCCAGCGCGATCTCGGCACCGCGATCGTAGATCTCGGATTCGGCACGACCGGACTCGCGGTATACGAAGAGGATCGTCTGGTCGGCGTATCAAAATTCCCTGTCGGCGCGGCAAATATTTCAAACGACCTCGCGGTGGGGTTGAAAGTTCCTGTTGACGCGGCGGAGGAAATAAAGATCCATTACGGATATGCATATTCAAAGGAAGTGCCGTCGAAGGAATCGGTTGATATGAAAAAGTTTGCCGACGACGCGAAGGGTTCCGTCTCGCGCAAGTTCATCGCGGAGATCGTGGAATCGCGGCTTGAGGAAATTTTTGATCTCGTGAACAACGAGCTGAAGCTCATGGAGAAATTCGGACAACTGCCCGGTGGCGTGGTGCTCGTCGGTGGCGGCGCGAAATTGCCGGGCCTTACGGATCTCGTCAAGCAAGAAATGAAGTTGGCGGCGCAGATCGGCTTCACGCTTGCCGATGAGTGGGAAGGGCGTGGCGGTGGATTCAAGGAGTATCTGGAAGACCCGGAGTTCGTGAGCGCTTTTGGCCTTGTTTTATGGGGAATGGAGAGCGAGGGCAGGGGCGGGGACAGGACGCCGTCGGGCGCCGGCCTCAAGAAGTTCTTCCGCTATTTTACGCCGTAATTGGCACTTAACCATTGATGTCATTTCTGTTACCATTGTAGAAACATTAAAACTCCATGAACTAATATGAAAAAGGCCAAGCGCAAAGCACATCGGTCGGGGAGCAGCAGCAGACCGAGAAAACAAGGTGAGAAGTTTCAGCCGTTATCAGCAAACGTAAAGGTGATCGGCATCGGCGGCGGCGGCGGGAACGCAGTCGCGCGCATGGCGAAGGATTTCACGCGCGGCGTTGATTTCATCGCGATCAACACAGACCATCAGGATTTGGATGAGTGTGACGTCAAGACAAAATTGTATATTGGAAAAAGTTTGACGCGTGGATTGGGAACCGGCATGAATCCGGATCTTGGCCGCCAGGCTGCGGAAGAGAATCGCTCGGAGATCACAGAAGCGGTTCAGGGCGCGGACCTTGTGTTCCTCGCCGCGGGACTTGGCGGCGGCACCGGCTCCGGCGCGACGCCGATCGTCGCCGAAGCGGCGAAGCAATCGGGCGCGCTCACCATCGCGGTCGTCACGAAGCCGTTCACCTTTGAAGGCAGTCAGCGCGAGCGGATCGCAAATGAGAGCTTGATGAAGTTGCGCGATAAAGTGGACGCGATCATCGTCGTGCCGAATGATCGGATCTTCACCGTCATCAGCAAGGATACGCCGATCGTGAAGGCGTTTGAGGCGATCGACGAAATTTTGCGCAACGCGCTGAAGGGTCTCGTGGAAATCATCGCGATGCCGGGTATCATCAACGTGGATTTCGCTGACGTGAAAAATATTATGCAGGATGCGGGAATCGCGATCGTCGGCGTTGGCAAAGCGAGCGGCCCGGACCGTGCGGTGAAAGCCGTCAACGCCGCGCTCCATTCGCCGCTCCTCGAGACGAACCCCGAAGGTGCAAAAGCGGTGTTGCTCGGCATCACGGGCAGCCGCGATCTCAGGATGACGGAGGTGAACGATGCGGCAAAGATCGTCGCGCAGACCGCCGACCCTGGCGCGCGGATCATCTTCGGCGCTTACCACGACCGCAACATGAAGCCGGGCGAGCTCAAAGTGACGATCGTAGCCGCAGGCTTCAACGGCAGCCAGCCGGGCGCGCTCTTTGGCGCCGGACATTTTGAGGGCAGGCAGGGCGGCGTTATGTTCGGCCGCGCGGCCGCCGAAGGATCGGCCAGCGCGAGCGGCGGTGCCTCGATGATCGTCAACAAGCAATCCACGCCTATGCGCGAACCGGGCACGAGCGCGAAGACCCCCGTCGTCCACGCCCGTGGTGAGGAATCGGCAGACGAAATGATGGCGCAAAAGAACCTTGCGCCGAGCAATTTGGATAAGAAGCCGGAACCGGCAAAGCAGGCAGGAAAGGACAATGACGCGTGGGACATCCCGGCATTCTTGAGGAGAAGGAAGCGCTAGTATTATTCCCCTTCGGATCCTTCTGTGAGCGCAGGAGTTTCTCCGGGTATTTTCCCGATTCTTAAAATATCCTTTTCAATCTTGCCGAATTCCTTTGAAGCGGTGGTGTGTGCATTCACGGTTGTTTGAAGATGAGTACCGATTTTTTCGAGGTATTCTTCATATTTATTAAGATGACGCTGAAGTTCGTCCACCCCTTTAATGATTTGCTGGGCTGACTTATTGATTTGCATTTGACGAAGACCTTGAATAACCATTTGAAGATAAACATAGAATGTTGTAGGGGACACGGGATACACATGTTTCTCCCCTGCATATTGAATGAGGTCGCGCTCAGCGGTCATGCCGATCTTATTAACAAGAAGATCATAATAAAGGGCTTCAAAAGGGATGAACATAAATGCAAAATCAACCGTGTTTTCACTCGGCTTTATATATTTTGCGGTCTCATCGATTCGAGTTTTTAGATCCGCACGCAACGCATCCGTGTATCGTTTTTTCTCCTCATCAGTTATTGTCGGGCTGGCGAGCCGGTTATAGTTTTCCATACTGAATTTTGAGTCGATAGGTATCACTTTTTCTTGATAAAAAATCACTGCATCCACCTTTGAATTATCACTGAATGGATATTGCAATTGGTACTGCCCTGGAGAAAGGGCATTTTCAAGGGTGTTTTGCAAAAGAGATTCTCCTAAAATACCGCGCTGCTTAGTGTTCTTTAAAACATCGTTAAGGTTTTTTAATTGTTCGGTAATGGCGGTGATCTGTTTCTGACCCTCTGTTACTTTGGTAATTTCGCCCGTTATATCTTTTATTATTTTATTGTTTTCGCTGGCTTGTGAGAGGACGGTGTTCGTAGAATTATTCAATCCCGCGTTAAGGGTCCTGGTAAGTTCCTGCATTTGCTGTTGCATCTGCTTTTGTTGATCTTGAATCTGGTTTTGAAGAATAACAAGAGCCCCTGTGTCTTCTTTCTTGGCCACCGAGGGCCGCCAAAGCCGCCACGCGATCGCGGCGAAGAGGACGGCGATGATGATGAGAAGCGCAATCTCCATATAGATAGATTTTACTCTGATTACGAGTGAAACAAAAATACCCCTTCGGGGGTATTTTTGAGGTTAACAAACCGGCGATTTACTGCCAGTCGCGTCCGCCACCGCCACCGCCAAAGCCGCCTTCGCGGCGAGGAGGACGGGCTTCGAGAGGCTTGGCCTCGTTCACGGTGAGCTTGCGCCCATCGAAGTCTTGGCCGTTCCACATTTCGATCGCTTTCTGCGCATCGTCATCGGAACCCATCTCGACGAAACCGAAACCGCGCGAGCGGCCGGTCATCTTGTCCATGATGATGCTCGTAGACACAACTGCGCCCGCCTTAGCGAACGCTGTCTGGAGCTCGTCCTGAGTCGTCGAGTACGGTAAACCTCCAACGTATAATTTTGTAGCCATTCAATTGCTAATGATGTGTAAGGCGACCTGCTTCTCCTCAGTGGAAACTTACTAAGAACACTTACATCGCAATCACTATACCATACGCTTTCCCAAAAGCGCAAATGGCGGTTAATATAGATTTAATGTCTCAAATGAGGGCCGTCGGCGACTTTAAGAGGACGATCCGGGCGCATTACCGCCGCGCCGGGCGTGGGGCGCTCCCATGGCGCCACACGCGGGATCCCTATGCGATCCTGGTCTCCGAGATCATGCTCCAGCAGACGCAGGTCTCGCGCGTGGAGGGATACTATAAAAAATTTCTCAAACAATTTCCGGATTTCCGCAAGCTTGCCCGGGCAAAAAATGGTGATGTGCTGAAAGCGTGGCAGGGACTCGGCTACAATCGCCGCGCGATGTTCTTGAAGCGCGCTGCGGAGATCGTCGTTAAACAATATGACGGTCGATTGCCATGCGATCGCGCAGTGCTTGAGACGTTGCCTGGCATTGGGAAGGGAACATCGGGCTCGCTCATGGCGTTCGCGTTCAACAAGCCGGAAGTGTTCATAGAGACGAACATCCGCCGTGTGTTCATCCATTTTTTCTTTCCAAAACGTCGGAAGGTAACGGATGCGGAGTTGGAACGTTATATCGAGAGTAGCATTGATAAGAAGAATCCGCGGGAATGGTATTGGGCGCTCATGGATTACGGAGCAGTGATGCAGGCCACAGGCGCGCCGATGAACCATGTGAACCCCAATCACCGGAGCGCGCACTATAAAAAACAGACCGCCTTTGCGGGATCCGACCGGGAGCTACGGGGAAAGATCGTGCGCTCGATCCTGGCCGCGAAAAAGAATAAAATGAGCATTGATAAGGTGTTGAGAATTGTTGCGGCTACATCAGAAAGATTTATAAAAGTCCTCGGCGGCCTCGAACGGGAAGGTTTTATCGTTAGAAAAGGAGATTATATTTGTATTAAACAATAACCGATCATGCAGAAATTTCTTATTAAAGTGACGGTCGCCGGATTCGTCATGGGCGCGATGCCATTTTTGGCGCTCGCGGCAACGACCGCGGCTGCGAAGGCCCCATTTTACTACGGCGCGTGGGTGCCGTACTGGACGAGCACCGCGGGCGAGCAGCAGATCGCGGTTAACCTTGACTCGCTTAACGAGGTAAGCCCGTTCTCGTACGAGCTCGTGGGCACGGGCACCATCAAGGATGATCTTGGCATCAATAAGGGACTTTGGACCGGCTGGATATCCGCCGTCCAATCGGCGAACGTCAAAGCCATTCCGACGATCGCATGGTTCGATACGGGCGGCATCTATAAATTACTTTCCAATGCCAAGGCCCGTCAGGCGGAAGAGACGAGCATTGCACAACTTGCAAAAGCGAATGATTTCAACGGCATCGATATCGATTTCGAAGCGATGTCCACGTCAACGCGTCCATATTATTCGTTATTCATAGAGGGACTTTCGGACCGGCTTCATGCCGAGAACAAAGTGCTCACGTGTTCTGTTGTGCCGCGGGACCAGCCAAGCTCGGTTTACGTGGTCGTGCCGTCAACCCTGACCTACGCCGAGAATTACAGCGTGCTCAACCAATATTGCGACGAAGTACGGTTAGAGGCATACGATCAGGGAACGACGGATCTCAAACTTGACGCGAGCAAGGGCGGCGAGGGACAGCTTTACGCGCCGGTCGCGGATCCGGACTGGACGACGAAGATCATTCAGTACGCGATCCAATACATCAACCCTAAGAAGATCATGTTGGGCATTCCGACGTACGGGTACGAATACGAGGTCTCATGGAACAATGATGTGACGACGTATCAGGAGGTGCGCGCGTGGGATTACTTCGGCGCGATGGACCGCGCGGATTCGCTTGGCATCACTCCGGTGCGCGACAACGCGGGGGAATTGAGCTTTACCTTCACGTCATCCACATACATCCAGGAGCCGCTTGATCTTACATCTTTTGTTTCATCCACGGAGCCGGCGGTACTGGACACGGTGAACCCGAACGCATCCACCACGTTCTTTGTTTCGTTCCCCGACGCCATGTCCGAACTGCAAAAAGTGGCGCTCGCAAAGCAATACGGCCTGCGCGGCGTGATGTTCTTCAAATTGGACGGGGATATAGATCCGGCGATCTGGGGCTCCCTCAACTGATTTTAAAAATAGTTAGGCCGCAGGCTCCATTTCCGAAGCCTGTTCTTTTCCCATGTCCTCCGAATAGAGAACGATACGATCCCGCTCCGGCGTCACCATGTTGCCATCTTTCGTCTTAACACCATTTTTTGCCACGTAGAGTGCTTCATCTGCTTGGGTAAGTGCGGTATGCAGGTCACCGTCCGGCCCGAACGACGCAAGGCCGCCACTCAGCGTCACCTCAACCTCCTCCTCTTTGCCTTTATGTATGATCGTCGTTTTAACCGTCAGGCGGGGTTTTCCCGCTTTGGAATCGTAGAACTTGTGTATGAGCCGTTTTGCATCCGTCTTTTGGAGAATGACGGCGATCTCCTCGCCCCCGTAGCGCATGACGCTGTCTTCTTTCCGGAACATCTCTCTTAATTTATCCGCGACCGCCCGCAATATGATGTCGGCATTCGGATGTCCATAGAGATCGTTGACCACCTTGAAATTATCAATATCGAGCATGAGGACCGCCGTTTCATTGGAAAGCTCTTTTTCCGGGCCGCCTTCTTGTCCTCCGTTCATCTTTTCTTTTGACCGTGATTCGGCGATACGCTTATCGAGTTCGCGCCGCGTAGGAAGGCCAGTAACGGAATCGATCTTTAGATCCGCGATCTCCGCCTTCAGGGCGATATTTTCCGCGAGCGCCGCTTCGAGCTGTTCTTTGAGCTCTTCGGCGGTCGCCTCGGGTTGTGGCCCTTCCGCTCCAAATCGTTTTGATTTCATATCCCACTCATTATGCCATATAATCGCTAAGAAAAACGAGGGCCTCATTGCGCTCTTTTATTGCATGTTGGGCGCCGGACTCGAGTTTGCGCAGTTCACTTTCCATGAAGTCAACGCGATCAAGAAGGGAGGATTTTTGTCGCGTGCGCCGTGCCTGTGCGATGTGAGATATTATCGTGTTGACGGCTTCATCAATGATCCCTTCCCAAAATATTTTACGGAGCTGCGGAAGTATGATGGCGATGGCCGCGTTCGGGGTCGTCCCATCTTCGGAATATTTTTCTTTAAAACGGGTGAGAACGAGGGCCGCAACGCTGTTCACGCGGCGATGCAGGAGGTCGTCCACCCAGTCGTGTGCATCGTCGTGGAGCTGGCGGGCGATGAGATAGTGCCGGAAGAACGATTCGCAGTTTTTGTACTCTTCTGAATCGGTGCCGTATCCGGCGAACAGCAGTTCGGCGAGCGGGCCCATCGCGTGGCCGATGCTCCGGTCGGCGAGCGTGCGGTAGTCGCCGAAATCTGGAAGTTCGCAGAGGGGCGTGTCGTGTACTTCCAAGCGACAGTACTTTTGTTCCCAGGCATTCGCGTTATCAACGCGATCCATCGTATCGGCAAAAAGTTTTTTGATCTCCGGGGCATGCGTGGCAAGCCCGGCGTAGATTTCCGTGAGTGAACGGAGAAAGAAATTACCGCAGGGAATGGATGCGTGGCCTCCATCGCCATCGAGCGCATCATCGTAGATCTCATATGCCATCCAGCCGTAGAGGTTTGCCAAGGAAAGCTGCTCGACGATATCTAAAGGAACGATGCTGCCCTGTTTATACAGTGCGTCCCGGAGCTCATAAGGGAGTGCGGTGATCTTCTTATCGGTCATCTTTTCTATTTGCGCCGTTGCCGCCTCGCGGAGTTCCATGCCAATCGGTCGACAGGCTATTCGCGCGAGAGAACGAACATGATCATCGATCGTTGCAGGGAAGGCGAGTGCGGAATATCGCGCGAGAGCCTCAGCACAGAACGCGGCGGTGAGCGCGGAGGCTCCGGCATAACATCGGCGGCCATCACGCGTTGGATCGATGCAGAAGGCATAGGAACAAAATCCTTCACGATCCAACCGCTTTACGAGTAGATCCGCCATTCGAGGTACCTGGTCGGTATGTTCAAGATTAATGAGCGACGAAATACCCATCGCGTGCTCAAGGGCAGTGATGCTTCCAGTATCATCGTCTTGAAGGCGGTCGATAATGATGTCCGCTAGTTTGGCGCGCGCATCGGCATTTTCTCGCGTGCCGTTCTTACTATAAAATCGGGAAAGAAAATAACCGACATGGAGTATGCCGGGATAGTAGGGCGATACCAATCGGTTTTGCCGCACGGCCTCGCTTATAAAACTTTCGAGTTTCGGAAGGTGCACGCCGATGAGCGAAAGGGCATAGCCGATGGTACTGTTAACCACGATATCCAGATCTTGCCACGCCGGAGCGGTATCGTCGGCCACAAGCCATGTCCGATAGGGCCCTCCTTCGCGAACCTCGCGCACGATCAGTATTTTTGCGATCGCGGAAAATGCCCGGGCGTCGATCAGGCTCTGATCATGGCGCATAAGCGCCGCGAGCGCGGCAAAGGTGTCGTCAAGGTCGTCCGGATAAGGCGGATATGGCACTCTGCTTTGATGGCTTTTGTTGCGTGCCCAATAGTTGAATGACCAACGCTCGCTTTTTTCTAAAAGCAAGAACTTGACTGCGGCCGTTCGTATTTCCATCGTGCGGCCCGGGATATTTTGCAGGCAGGCCAGGATATTGGAAGTAAAGAACGTCGTCCGCCGCGGGATGGCATCCGAAAAAGCGGTTGGTGAAAAGCCGGAAAGGTTTACAAAGCCCCCGTCAGGGGATTGCTGGCTCCTGATGTGGTCGATTGCCCGCTCGATCACTGCCTGATATCGGTTCATGTCGTATGGGAAATGTAACGGTAAATGAGGACCCGTCGCCCGGCTCGCTCTGTACGGTGATCGTTCCGGACAGATCCTCTTCTATTATTTTCTTTATCGTCGCGAGGCCAATCCCGATTCCTTTTGAGGCGCCTTTAGTGGTAAAGAAAGGTTCGAACAACCGCGCTCGGACCCCGGGTGTCATGCCGCATCCGTCGTCGGTGACACGAAGCGTTGCAATGGCATCACGTCTTTCGATCGAGATATCGATCTTCCGTGCGCGTGTATCCGAACGGGGAATCCCTCCGTACGATTCAATGGCGTTGAGCAGCAGGTTGATGACGATCTCCTGGAATTTGAACGGCGCGCCGTAGTACGTGATATTCGCATGCGGATCGTGCTGGAACAAAATCCGGACATGTTCTTTGTTCGCTTTGTAATTTACGAGCTGGATGGCCTGATCTATTCCCCGTATGAGGGAGAATGATTCGGGGCTGCCGGACCCGCCTATCTGTTTTCGTACCGCCTGCATGAATTCCTCGATCTGCTTTGTGGTATCGAAAGCATTCGCGAGCGAAGGATCGGCCACATCATCCGTCCGGAGGGAAAGGGCGTTCAGGAGGTTGAGAAGGTCATGAAACAGACCGGAGGATAGCTGTCCAAGCTCGGCGAGGCGGTTCAGTTGCTGCACTTTTTCAAGCTGGGTCCGGCGGAGTTCGTCGGTGCGTTCCTCAACCTTCACTTCCAGCAGATCCCGTTCCTCCTTGAGGGCTTTCTCCGAGCCGCGGGCGCGACGCAGTGATCCTTGGATCTCGCGATCATAGAGCCACGCGACGGTCATGATGAGGAAATAAAGTACCGAGAAGACGACGGCATCGGTATTCTGCTCCCGCTGCACCTGCACGGTGAGCATGCCATGGAATTGGGCATACCATACCGGCACGATGAATGCGGCGATGACGCCCGTCACCAAAAATCCAAACCTCGTTCCCCGAAGGATCGTGGCCATGACGATGATAAGCGCATAGGCGATCAGCGTGATCGGCATCATGACGCCCCATCGGTATACGGCGTAGCTATCGCTCACAAGATAGATTCCTATCACAAAATAGGAGGCGAGATCGGAGTACCCTCTTCGCGAGAGGACGTAGAGGAAGATAAAGAATGCTGGCAATACGGAGAAGAGCTCGAATGAGATTCCGCGGTACGCGGCGCCGCTCTCCAGGGAATGAAAAAGAACGAAGGCATCGAGGATCGTGAGCATTCCTATCGATCCGATAAGGATGATGTTCAGGATGTTCTTTCTCCTCTGCAGATCTTCATCCATAGCTGCTACGCTCCGTCCCAGGAAAGGAATTCATTCTGTGCTACCGCGAGCGTTTCCATTTGCTCCGCTCCGCGCGCCGACCGTTCGGTGAGAATTTTTTCCAATAAAGTGTTCATGATAATGTTGTGTGGAATATTATTCGACCTTTCCCACGCATTATACTCACCGCACATTAAATAGATCTTAAATATGAAATTACGGCGTTTTCCCGACGATAAAGCCGCGCCCCGGGACGTTACGGATAAAAATATCCTTGTTGCGCGGGTCGATCTTCTTACGGAGATTCATAATATGGGTCTCGATGCTCTTTGAGAATTGATCGCCGCTCTCGTCCCATACGTGTTCCATGATCATCCCACGAGAGGCAACACGCCCGGCATTTTTCATGAGATATTCCAGCAGGGCGAATTCCTTGGACGTAAGATTCTCCGTTCGCTTATGGAACGTGAATGAATACGTTTCCCGGTCAAGCGACAGATCCCCGACGGTGAGTATTTTTCCTTCAACCTGCGCCGGCCGGCGGAGCAGCGCTTTCACGCGTGCGGCGAGTTCGCTGAACGCATAGGGTTTCGTAAGGTAATCGTCCGCTCCACATTCGAGCAGGCTGACCTTATCCTCGATTTCCGCAGCAACGCTCAATATAAGGACTGGCGTCGCGATTTTATATTCACGGAGTCCGGAGCAGATCTCATAGCCATCTTTTCCAGGCAGACCTTTGTCGAGCAGGATCAAGTCATAGTCGTTGGTGCGCGCTTTATAAAATCCACGCTCACCATCGCGTTCAATATCCACCGCGTAGCATTCGGCCTCAAGTTTTCGCTTCAACGTTGCCGCCGTTTCTTCCTCGTCTTCGACCACAAGGATCCTCATGGAATGAATAAGATTTTTCTTAGTATACACTAATCGGCCGAACCTGTGGACCCGCCGGAACTTGCGCCCGGTTTTCCGTTTTGGCAAAAGCGGTGTCCTACTTCATAGACGACGGGCCCCACGATCCACAGGCAAGACCACCGTATCACAAGAGGGATTAAAACTATTTAAACAGAAACGACCACGGTGGGGTGGTCGTTTCTGTGCCAAAACGGAGATGGAATCCGTCTTCTAACGGATCACCGCTTTCATGAACTATAATACTAGATTTCTTTGCAAAGTCAAAAGCTAATTAATGATTTTTTAACGTTTTTGTAAGCGTCTCAGCTACCCTCCCTACGTGGTACAATAAGAAAATGCCAGGCGGTGTCTTCGATCCACAAGGGCCCATCGCGCTATACGAACGGAATCTGATCATTCTGGCCGTGGCGCTCATGCTCCTCGTTGCGATCCCGATGCTCATTTTGCTATACACATTCGCGTGGAAATATCGCGCGGGGAACAAAAAGGCAAAATACGATCCGGAACATGTGGGTGGTGCGTGGCGTCAGCTTCTTTGGTGGGCGATACCGGCGGTGATCATCGTGGCGATCGCGATCATTAACTGGCAAAGCACGCACGCGCTTGATCCGTTCAAGCCGATCGCCTCCAACAATCCGCCGCTCACCGTGGAGGTGGTGGCGCTCCAGTGGAAGTGGCTCTTCATCTATCCTGCACAGGGGATCGCGACCGTGAACTTTTTGGAATTTCCGGAACAGACACCGGTGCACTTTATACTGACGGCGGACGCGCCGATGAGCTCATTCTGGATCCCGGAGCTCGGCAGCCAGATCTACGCGATGTCGGCGATGCAGACCCAGCTCAGCTTGGAGGCGAGCTCGACGGGGGAGTACATCGGCAAGGACACGGAGATCAATGGCGCGGGATATGCGGGGATGACATTTACCGCCAAGTCGGTTTCACAAAACGACTTTAACGCATGGCTCGCGTCCGTCAAAAATTCTTCCAATACGCTTACATTAGCCGAATATAATAGTGTGCTTCTGCCACCGAGCACATACGCCCCATCGTCCACCTATTCGTCGGTGGACCCAGGTTTGTATGATACGATTCTTATGAAGTATATGATCCCGCCAACAAGCACGCCACCCGCCAATATGCCGGGGATGACAATGTAAAAACATGACCCACTTTATTCTTGGAGATCTCACCTGGGCAGCGCTCCCGCACGCGTGGTATACGATCGGCGCGACGGGGACCATTTTTGTCGGCGGGATCGTCGTTATGGCGGTCATCACGTATTACAAAAAATGGAAATGGCTCTGGAAGGAGTGGTTCACTTCGACGGACCCGAAGAAGATCGGGATCATGTACATCGTGATGGCGTCGGTTATGCTCTTCCGCGGGGGATTGGACGCAATGATGATCTGGCTGCAGCAATCGATCTCCGTCGGCAACGCCCCGGGCTACCTCGGCGCTCCAAGCGGCTACCTTGACGCGAGCCACTTCCAGCAGATCTTCACGTCGCATGGCGATATCATGGTGTTCTTTGTGACGATGGGGTTCTTCTTTGGCCTCATGAACCTGATCGTGCCGCTGCAGATCGGCGCGCGGGACCTCGCGTTCCCGTTCCTCAACTCGCTCGGGTTCTGGCTCTACGTGGCGGGCGCGGTGTTCATCAATATGTTCTTCGTAATCGGCGGCGAGTTCGCCGCGTCGGGATGGCTGTCGTTGCCCCCGCTTTCGGAGATCATGTACAGCCCGGGCACCGGCGTGGACTATTGGATATGGAGCTTACAGCTCTCCGGCCTCGGATCGTTGCTCGGTGGCATCAACTTCATCGTGACAATCATCAAGATGCGCGTAAAGGGGATGACGCTGATGAAGATGCCGCTCTTCACCTGGACGTCGCTCTGCAGTATGGCGCTCGTGGTCGCCGCGTTCCCGGTGCTCACCATCACGACCCTACTGCTCTGGTATGATCGCTTCTTCGGTATGCATTTCTTTACGACGACGGCCGGCGGCAATCCGATGCTCTACGTGAACCTCATCTGGATGTGGGGCCATCCGGAGGTGTACATCCTCGTAATCCCCGCGTTCGGAATATTTTCGGAGATCGTCGCCACGTTCTCCGGCAAGAAAATATTCGGATACGTCTCCATGGTATGCGCCGTGATTTGCATCACCCTGCTCTCGTTCATGGTGTGGCTGCACCACTTCTTTACGATGGGTGCCGGCGCGGACGTGGACGCGTTCTTCGGCATCATGACGGGGATCATCGCCATTCCGACGGCGGTGCAGATCTTCAACTGGATCGCCACAATGTTCCGCGGGCGCATCCGCTTCACGACGCCGATGATGTATTTCATGGGATTCGTGAGCTTGTTCACGTTCGGCGGCATGGCGGGCGTACTGCTTTCCATCCCGGGCGCGGACTTTGAGCTGCACAACTCGCTCTTCCTCGTGGCGCACTTCCACACCATGATCGTGAGCGCCGCGCTTTTCGGCATATTCGCCGGCATCACATACTGGTTCCCCAAGATCATGGGGTTCAAATTGAACGAAAAGATCGGCCGCCGCGCGTTCTGGTTGTGGATCGTGGGATTCTTTGTGTCGTTCACGCCACTCTATATATTGGGGTTCATGGGCGCCACACGCCGGCTTGATTACTACGCTACCGCGACCGGCTATCAGCCATTTTTCATCACCGCCGGCATCGGCGTCTGCATCATCGCTGCCGGCGTGCTCATGCAGGTGTGGCAGGTGGTCGTGAGCGTGCGCGAGCGCAAGGACAACATGGACACGACGGGCGACCCGTGGGACGGCCGCACGCTTGAGTGGGCAACGTCATCGCCGGTGCCATTCTATGATTTTGCAAAAAAGCCGGAGGCGGACAGCCGTGACGCGTTTTGGGAGATGAAGAAACGAGGGGAGTGGCCGCGCGCCACCGCGCGCACGGAGTACGAAGACATTGAGTTGTCCAAGAACACGGGCATGGCGATCTATCTTTCCGGATTCTTCTTCCTGTTCTCGTTCGGCGCGGTGTGGCACATCATCTGGCTCATGGCACTTGGGTTCGTGGGCTGCATCGCGTGCGTCATCATCCGTTCGTTTGATGATGATACGGAATATGTGATCCCCGCCGCGGAGGTCGAGAAAATGGAAACACTGGCATGGAAAAAATAATGGAAAAGATGAACGAGACCAACGCAACCGCCGCCCAAGCTGCCCAAGCCGATAGACACGCATTCGGATTCTGGGTCTATCTAATGACCGATCTCGTGATCTTCGGCGTGCTGTTCGCGGTATATTATGTGCTCAAGGCGAGCACGTTCGGTGGCCCATCGTCCAACGATCTTTTTAGTCTCTCGACGGCGCTTACGAATACGATCGTGCTGCTCACCTCAAGCTTCACGTGCGGACTCGCCACGCTCGCCGCGTGGTCGAAGAAATTGAACCAGACGATCGCGTGGCTTGCCGTCACGTTCATGCTCGGCGCAACGTTCCTCACTCTGGAGCTCAGTGAGTTCTCGCGGTTCATGAGCGCCGGCGCGAGCTGGCAGAGGAGCGCGTTCCTTTCCGCGTTCTTCACGCTCGTTGGAACGCATGGTCTTCACATTGCCGTTGGCCTGCTCTGGATCGCGGTCGCGATCGTGCAGCTCAAAGTGAAGGGGCTTACGCCGAGCGTCGTCTCAAAGCTGGATCGCTTCACACTCTTCTGGCACTTCCTCGATATCGTCTGGATATTCATCTTTACGACGGTCTATCTTATGGGAATAATGTAAACCAATGAAAGCTTCACTCAAGTCATACATCACCGGATTCGTGCTTTCACTCGTGCTCACGCTCGGGGCAGCATGGCTCGTCTCGGCCTATATCAGTTCTGGCAGTTCCAGCCGCGCGATGTTCACGCCGGATATGCTCATCGGCATCCTGCTTGCCCTCGCGATCGTCCAGCTTTTTGTCCAGCTCATATTTTTCATGCACCTCGCAGACGAATCCGGGCCGCGCTGGAAGCTTGGCGCGCTCGTCTCCGCCGTGGGCATCATCCTCATCGTGGTCGTCGGCTCCATCTGGATCATGAACCATCTGAACTACAATATGATGGCATCGCCAGCGGACATGAACACCTACATTCAAAGTCAGGATGGATTCTAAGGACTGACCATCATGAAATATTATTACGAACTCACTAAGTCGGGATTGGTGTTCGGCAATCTCGTCACCGTGATCGCGGGATTTTTGCTCGGTGCACGGATCGTGCACGGGATACTCGGTATATTACCCATCAACTGGGGGTTGCTGCTCGCGACCGTTGTCGGCATCGCCCTCGTGATGGCATCGGGATGCGTGTTCAATAACTATATCGACCGCGATATTGATATAAAGATGGATCGCACGAAGCAACGCGCGCTCGTCAAATCGCACGTCTCCGGGCGCGACGCGTTCGTTTTTGCAAGCGTGCTCGGCATTGTCGGATTCCTCGTTCTTATCCTGTGCACTAATCTTCTTGCCACGCTTGCGGCGGTCGTGGGATTCATCTTCTACGTGTGCGTATATACGCTGTGGGGGAAACGCAATTCCGTATACGGCACGTTCATCGGGGCGATCGCGGGCGCCACGCCGCCGGTGGTCGGTTACGCCGCGGCGAGCGGGCGGATCGATATGGCGGCGGCGATCTTATTTCTCATCATGCTCGCGTGGCAGATGCCGCATTTTTTTGCGATCGCGATCCGGCGGCATGACGATTACGCCGCTGCGGGAGTCCCGGTGATGCCGGTCAAGAACGGCCTCCGGCGCACGAAGTTCAGTATGCTCATTTACATCATAGAGTTCGCGCTCGCCGCATCACTGCTTTTTATGTTCGGTTATGCGGGAATTGTCTATCTCGTCATCGCACTCGTGCTCGGCCTTGTGTGGCTCGCGGACGGACTACGGGGATTTTGGATAACGGATAGCGCGAGCAACGCAAACCGAAGTTGGGCACGTCAAATGTTCTTCCTGTCGCTCATCGTCATGGTGGTGCTTTTCATTACAATCGCGCTCGGCGCGATCGTATGATGCGGCCGCTTAGCTGCCGATTATCACCTTCGAGATCGCGTAGATACTTCTGATGGTATACTTCGAGGTAAAACTGACATTATTGCCGTCCACAATGTACGGATCTTTCATAATATAGCTTCCTTTGCTGCCGCTTATGAGCACCACGAAGTGCGTGCCGCCGTAGGCATTGATGCCCACGATCACCGGATTGCCGGTGGCGAGCGTAGCGTCAATGGTAGTGGTCTTGCGTGCCGCGGTCACGCCGTCCACGTTGATGGTCGTCAATAAATATGCCGGTTGGTATGCCGCAAAATCGTTCGGATTGGAATTGATCGTGACCGGCGTCACATCCTTGTAGCCGTAATGGGTGAGCACCATCGCCATGGCGGTAACAAGGCATCCGTCGGCTGCCATGGAGTAACTCGTGCCGTCGAGGGGATCACTGCCCCAGGCACTGTCGCGCTGATTATAATAACAGCCCCACGAATCGCAGATGGTCTGATTGCCGAGCAGTTTTGATCCGCCGGCGGCCGCAGCGAATGCCGAAAAGCTGTTCAGCTGTGCGTTCGCCGCCGCGAGCAGCTTCTCGTATGTCGCCTCCTGCGCGTTCGTCTCGGTCAAAAGCTGGGACTTGGATTGCTCCGTTGAGACGAGCGACTGCTGTTGTGCCGTGAGCGATTGCTGTTGCGCCGTCAGCGTGCTTTGTTTCTGTTCCGAAGCGGTCTGCGTATCGGTAAGCGTGCTTTCCTGCGACTTGAGCGTCTGCATCTCGTTCTGGATGCCCTCTTGGATCTGCAATGTTTGGTTCAGGTCGCTCCACGACTGCACGAGGCCGCCGGACGAGAGCATCTGCTGGATGAGCGGCTTGGCGTCCGCCTTCTGCAAGCTGAGCAGATATGCCCCGAGCGCCGTTTGTTCAGACGCGATCGTTTGTTGGGCGTTTGTGATCTCGCCACCGAGCTGCTGGATCTGGATCTGGGTGTTCTTGATCTGCGTCTGCGTGAGCGTGATTTGCGTCTGTACCTTGTTCTTTTGGAGGTCGAGCGAGTTGATCGCTGCCTGGAGCGTCTTCTTGTTCGCGCCGACCTGCTGAAGCTCCGCCTGATATTGGGCGATCTGAGCATTAAGGGTAGCCATCGCCGCGTTATTGGCGTCAAGCTGGGCCTGCAGGGAACTGCTGCTCGTGGGCGTACTTGTGGATGCGGCGATGGCCTGTGCGTAGGCAGCGGGAAGCTGTCGCGCGGCCATTACGGTAAAGATCGCGGCCACAAACACCGCTGAGAAGGAAGCTAAAAGTATTTTTTTCATGATTACCCACCCAATACCTTGTTATATACCCCGGAAATCTTCATATTCTTCCATTATACCAATAAATAAAGAGTCGGGCACTATCGTGCACGACTCTTTATTTCGTCAAACTTTTTATATACGCCTCAAAGTCCTCACGCAGATCCTCATGCCGCAAGCCGAACGTGACGACCGCTTTAAGATATTCCAATTTGCTTCCGCAATCATAAAATTCGCCATTTAGGATCTTGAGGGCCTCGCATCGCTTACCGCGTTCGAGGAGGATCTTGATGGCATCGATATAGATCAGTTCGCGCCCGTTGCTCGGGTCATGGTGTTTCATCGCTTCCTCGATGGCGTTGAACATTTCCGGTTCATATACAGAACCGCCGATGATCGCGTAATCCGAATCTATGTTGCCCATGCCCGGTTTCTCCACGATCTCTTTGACGTCCAGTAGCCCGGGCTTGATCTCTTTTCCCGTGGCATATCCATACCGGTCATAATCTCTGCGCCTGTTTCTGGTAACGCTCGCGAGCATGACGCCGGCGTCGGACTCCGCGAATGCCTTCACCAATTGCTGTGAACGGGTGGGCGTCGCGTCCATGAATTCGTCTCCCCAGAGCACGAGGAACGGTTCATCGCCGATGACCGCGCGCGCATTCCAAATGGCCGTCGCACTGCCGACGGGGCCTTTTTGTCGCACGAAATAAAAGTTTGCCAGATCGGCGATCTTGCGGATCTCATCCAGCTCTGCGGTCTTTCCCGAAGCCTCCAGGCGCCGCTCGAGTTCATAGGGATAATCGAAATGATCTTCAATGCTGCGCTTTAAGGATCCGGTGACGATGATGATGTCCTCGATGCCCGCCGCGACGGCGTCTTCAACCACGTACTGGATGATCGGTTTATCGACGACCGGCAGCATCTCTTTTGGCTGAGCTTTTGTGGCCGGTAAAAATCGTGTCCCGAAGCCTGCCGCCGGAATGATGGCTTTTCGTATTTTTCTATTCGTGGGCATCGTTATGTGCGATTATTTGCTGCGTCGCTTTGCTGCTTTTGCGGCCAACATGACTTTTTTCGCCTCAAGCCGCTTCTTCGTTTTCTTAGAATGCGATCGCTGACCCGTTATCCAGGTTCCTCGTTTTGCCATTTCTATGATTGGTTTATTTTCCATAAGCATAGCAGCAAAATGCCAGTTCGTCAATTTGTTAGGGCGATGTATGGACGATGCCTCCGATCATATTTCCTTCGATCATGAGGTCGGATGCCTTTACCGTGCTCGACTCATCGTTATATAGGGCGGCGCAGGCCGTTACAGGAAGCGGCGCTTTGCTCGGTAATGTGATGCACGTGCCGTCGGCGTATATCCCGTCGGGAGATGCCTGATAGGCGAGATCGTTGGTAAGGATCGTATTCACGGTTCCCGATACGAGATTGCGTGCCACCACGACCGGAGTTTTGGTGGTGAGCAGATCCTGGCCGAGCACCGTGGAGGGCGGAGCGACGCCGAGCATATCCGCTACGGTGGGATAGAGATCAAGATGGCTTCCCGGGGTTTCGTCTATCTTATTCGGCAACGTTGACGAGCCGGGCTCAAGAATGATCAGTGGAACCTGCGTGTTCTGCAGGCTGAAATTGGAAAAGGGAGTGTTGTTCACTCCGAGAGCGCTCGCAATATCCGTGTAGCTACTATGATCGCCGTAAATGACGATCAGCGAATTATTATAGAGACCATCTTGCTTGAGTTCATTGATAAAATTGCCGATGGCCTGATCGGTATAGTGAACACTCTCCAAATATTGGTATTGGATCCACGTGAGGTTGGTCGAAGAGGGGATGTTGAGCGTCTCAAGGTCCGCCGGTATTTGGAATGGGGTATGCGAGCTTAACGTGATGAGCGTGGCCATGAAGGGCTGAGGGAATGACTCCAGTTTGGGCGCGGCCTGATCAAAGAAGTCCTCGTCTCCCAGATCGAAAGCGCCGATGTCCCGCGGGATGGCAAAGTCCGGGCGGCTGAACCATTGTTGGTATCCAAGGTTTGGATAAATATTCGCGCGGTTCCAGAAGCTCGCGACATCACCGTGGAGCGAACAGGTGCTGTACCCGTTATTTTTTAGCAGGCTTGGCAATGCGGAACAAGTATCGTCGGGATAGGAGATGAAAGCGACCTGGTCCGGCAGGGCATAGAGGGAATTCAAAGTCGTGAATTCCGCGTCGGCGGTGGTGCCGGGGCCTACTTCGGAATAATAGTTGGGGAAATAAAGCCCTTCGCTCGCGAGCGCGTTCAGGTTGGGCGTTATTTCTTGACCATTTATTTTTGTGTTGATGACGGCGTTCTCCAGCGATTCCACTTGGATGAAAATAAGATTTCGCCCTTTTGCTATCCCGAAATCGCTGCCGGGAGGTGGCATCGGCGGTTTCTGTTTGACCCATGATTGCACAAAGGCCACATCCGCGGGAGTGATCTGGTTGTTTTCGGCGATTGCGGTAATGATGTCGCCGATATAAAAATTTACGATACCGATCTTGCTCACCAGCTGATTCACATCGTAGACCCTGTTGTAGTTATAAAGCTGAGTGTCGCTCCCGTTTTGGATGCGTTCTTTTCCGAAGACATATCCATAACACAGCGCGGCGATAAGCACGATGATAATGCCAATGACAACCTTCTTTTTCCGGGAAAGTTTCACGACTTCCGTCCGGTTGCGGCGGCACACTACCCAATGCACGAGGACGAGCACGGGCCCCAGAACAAAGAGCAGCAGATTATAATTGAGCAACGTTATGATCGTGGCAATTTCGTCGGTTCCTTGCCCTGCATAAAAAAGTGACGAAGCCTGCAGGAAGCCCCCCGAATACGCGTAGTAGAGGTATTGAGAGACGAAGATAAGCGCGGCGACGATCGAGGCGATGCCGAGATATACATATCCGGTTCGTTTTCGAAACAGTAACGCCGGAGCAAAAAGAATGATTGCAAGGCCTGCGGATCCGGCGATAAGGCTGCCGAGGTTGGTATTCGGATAGATCTTCAGCCACACGTCAAAGAGATAATTTTGCAGTACAAAAAGAACGATAAGCGCGAAGGGGAGCCAGTGCGCAAGAAGATATTGGCGTACGCGTCTTCGCACCTCACTCATGTTTCCTCTTCAGCCAGAATATTGCCAGGAACGTAGAGGTCGGCATGGCGATGATCAAGCCGATGGTACCGGCAAGGGTCCTCACGATCTCACTGGAAAGCGGCTCATAGCCAATGATTTCGGAAAGTGGGTTGGGGGATCCTATCGAAACAATGAGCAACGGCAGGAGGATCCCGGCATAGATAAGGAAGAGCGTATTGATGATCGATCCAAGATGGGCAACGCCGACGTTATAAGATTGTTTATAAATATATTTTTTATCCGCATGCGGAGACGCTTCTATGAATTCGATGACGGTGGCCACCTGGGTCACGACCATCTCGATGATAGCGCCGAGGGTGCCCAACATGATCCCTGCAATGAGCAGGGACTGAAGATTGATCCCGACCTCTCCGCCGACCACGCTCGCCGCATCTGAAATGACCCCGGTGAAACCTGCAAACGATATGGAAAAATACGCGAGGAGGCTCACGAGGGAAAAATTAAAGAGGATGGCGACGATCGAAATGTTCGACAGGACCGTGAATCCCTCCGTCAGATAAATAATAAGGACGGTGATCGGTATGGCGGCAATAAAGGTGACCCAGGCGGGATCATAGCCGTTCGCTATCAAGGGGATGATCACCGACATCAATATGATGATCGTCAACGCAAGCGAGATCAATGACTTGAACCCCTTTTTACCGCCGACACCGAACAACAACGCTATGGCGAGAACCGATAATCCAAAAAGGGTGATGCCTATTTTCTGAGGGGTCATATAATGGGTCGTCAGGCACCGTGCTTCTCGCATCGGCAACCTTTCGGCTTGATGAACTTATTGAAATATTCCTTTCCGTAATCGTAGGTGAGCTCGGTTCCCGCCTTGATGCGCGTGCGGGAAAAGATGAACACTTTGTCGTGCGGGCCGGTGGCCTCGCAGTTCGGCCTGCAGGAGTGATTGATGTATCGCGCCCGATTGGAGGGGATGTTCCCGTCGATCGTTTTCTTCGCGTTCACGTCGAAAAGATATCTGCCCTCGTCATTCTCCGCCTCTTTCTGGCTGACCACACGCCCAACGTACTCAATAACACAGACTCCCTTCGGGATATCTTCTTCAGTGAAGAGCCCCTTGCCGTTCAAGCCCCGCCGAACCGAGAGCTTATACCCGCGCGGCGTGTATTTGGAAATGCGTTTCTTCATCTGCCCCGCGAATTATTTGCCGTTCAGATACTTGCCCGCAATGCTCAAGGCGAAGGAGGGCAGTATGATACAGACGGTCGCGAACAAAAGCTTCATGAGGAGAATATGGATACCGAAATACGGGCTGTCTGCATCGGTGCCGGTACCGGGCAACGTGAAGACCACCAGGATCCCTATGATCCCAAAAACAATCGACGAATAGATGAATACGCGGGTGGCTATCTTTTGCATGGGTTCAGTATATCAATTAAAATTCCGTCCGTAAACTTATATCAGTGACTACTCCGAATCGTGGAAAGTGTTCGAACTTATTTAAAGAGAGGATAAAAAAATAGGCAACAACCTCGTAGTGAGATTGTTGCCATTGGCGCCGGTGATCATTCGTAGGGGTATAAACGAATGACCGATGTGTACACCGTATTGATGCTGATGGTTGCGATCTCAAGCGCCTCACCCTCATCAAGGAGCCCCATCCGCACAGCAGCAAGGAGCATTGCGGCTTCATCGCCGAGTTCGGGGGCGCCAGTGAAAGAGAGAATCAGGCCATGGGCGTCGATTGCCCCGCCCCAGAGCTTACGCTCATTTTTCGGTAGGTGGTGGTCGCCACTTTGCCAGCTACTCTTGTCGCTGGGATTGGCCTTGCCCGGCTGGTTGTCCAGCACTATTTCAGAAGATAGTAGATGTAACCCTTTCTTTAAATAGGTTGCCTGCGGAAAATCATTCTCTATGCCTATGCGTTTATACGCGACGACCTCTTTGTAATCCGGAAGAAGCTTTTTACAGAGTAGTCTCATCTCCTCGTATACTTCTTGCAAACAAAAAACATCTGTATCGGTGGATTGTTCTTTGATGAAGTCGGATATTCCATCCTGAACTTTTCCGTTCCAAGTGTTCAGAAATACTATTTTCATCTTTGCTCCCCACCTCGGACTTGAATCCCATGGAGCGAGGTTTCGTGGGCGTCCCAGAGGGTCGGTCGGTGGAGGGGAACGATGCACCTCAGTCGAAGAATCTATGCGATTCTTATTCGGCTGAAGTTCTTTCCCGTTAACCCCTCGATTTGAATATCTTCCCATTGAAACTTGCCGCCTTCTAGTTGTGAGGGTGAATAGATATATTCCACAAAACTATCGTTGTTTCTTTTTAAAACACCCGCACCTGTTTGGAATTTAACAACAGAAGCTTTTGTGGTCCCCAGGGGGATGCTCGTTCTATCGCCAAAAGGGGTTGCTGATATAAGAATTTTATCTGGCCGTTTATGATGAGCTCTTCGTTTGCTTACCGCCATATATGCATCGTGTAAGACCCGATTCTTTTTAAAATCTGTCTCCGTGTCGGCTTTTGGTATTATATTGAACCTCATCATTTCAATATCCCGTTCAGTCAGTGTGATACCGCCATTCTGCTCTAGTGTTTTGATCTTTTCATTAAGGTCGGCAAGAAATTCTTCTCGTGAACTGTATCTTTCACCTACGGGACTGAGGGTGTATTTAAAATTTTCCGGCAGGTAACGCCCCATAAAATTTATCAGCTCTCTAAAAACTTTTTTATATCTTTCAGTATCCACTTCAGGAATATTATTCATCAATTCCAAGATTGCATCGTCTCCGCAAAAATCAAACCATACCCCTGGTTCGTATACGGTCGTTATGGGCTTTAGCCAGTAAGCGTAATAGATCATCGTGAACAATTCAGCCCAGTCCGGTTCGGGGCTTTCCTCCAACCTCCATAATTTATAGGTACCGAACGGGATGGCGATTTTTATGGGCTCGTTATTCCCGATGTTCAATTCGATGGCTTTACGAACCGTGTCGTTGGTTGCGGGGTTCACGCTATATTTTCTGAACTTCTTTGACATTATGCTCGCAAAAATAAAGTCGGCCAGTTTCATATTTGGCTCAATACTTTTATCTTTCATGCCCTCCAACCTCTGCTCGATGTATTCTTTTGCAGTCATGAGATGCGGGTAGGAGTCGAACCTACGAGATTTGCTTTGCAGACAAATGCCTTAACCACTTGGCTACCGCATCACAAACAGCTTAACACACAGAAAATAAGATTTGCTCCCCACCTCGGACTTGAATCCCGTGTAGCGAGGTTTCATGGGCGTCCCAGAGGGGTCGGTCGGAGGAGGGGATGCAACGCCGGTGCTACCTCATGGAAAAGTCGCCGGTGTATGCCGAAGTGATAAAGAGGCGCTGGGAGAAACTGACCGGTCTTACCGCCGTAAGAATCAATGCCTGTTAATCCGGCGGAGAATCCCTCGGTTATAGAGCGGCGGGACGACAATAAACAAGGGCTCGTCGAATTCTTGAAAGAGATGCCTGTCATCACCGTGGCGTGCAAACGCGCGGGAGTGAGTTCTGCTACGTACTATCGCTGGCGGCAGGAGGACAAGGACTTCATGCGGCAAAGTCGGGATGCCATGGATCGCGGCATCGAATTCGTGAATGACATGAGCGAAACGCAACTCATCGCGCTCATCAAAGAAAAAAAGATGCCGGCGATTACGTTGTGGCTGAAGCACCATCACGCGCGGTACGGTTCGAAGAGTCAGCCGTACGTTCCTATCGCATCGGCGGACGAGCTTTCTCCCGAAGAAGAAAAACTGGTGCTTGACGCTCTGAACCTCGCCGCAGGAAAAACCAATGAAAAAGATCACCGCAAACGAACTCGAAAAGATACGGGGAAATAAACGGGTACGTCAGCGGCTTGCATACGAAAGCCCGTTTTGGTTCACCTTATTGTATCTGCGTCATCATTTGAGCGCTCCGCTGGCAGCCTTCCATATGGAGATGTTTCATTTGATCCAGGAAGAGAAATACAACTTTGTGGTCGTGATGGCATTCCGCGAATCCGGCAAATCGACAATCATGAATATGGCAAATGTTCTCTGGTCTATCCTCGGCAAGCCGGGGAAGAAATTCGTGATCATCGTAAGCAATACCCAAGAGCAGGCAAAGAACCACTTCTTGAATATTAAAGCAGAACTCGAAGGCAATGAGGCGCTTAGGGAAGATTTCGGTCCGTTCACAGAAAACGAGGCCGCATGGAATCGATTGTCGCTTGAGCTCGATTACTGTGGCGCGAAAATTCTCTCCATCTCCCGCGACCAACGGGTGCGAGGGTTAAAGCACAACCAGTACCGGCCGGATCTCATTATTTGTGACGATCTCGAAGACAGCGTGTCAGTGGAAGACCGAACGCTTGCTGCGGCGCTTGGGCAATGGTTTGAAAGTGAGATACTCCCGCTTGGAAATGCGGATACGAAGGTCATTGTTCTTGGGAATCTCCTGTCGCATTACTGGGGTGATCCCACAATGAATCGGGACTCATTTATTTTGCGGCTCCGTCTCGAGATTCTCACTGGAAAGATTCAAGGTATATTTCGGGCCTATCCGTTGATTGACGACCGAGGGAAGAACTTATGGGAAAGTCGATATCCAAACCACAAAGCAGTGCTCGCACTCCGTACGCGCGTATCGCTTGGCATATGGATACGGGAATACCTCCTCAAATCCTACGGGCAGAATAATGAGGACGGACCGAACATAAAATTCTTGACCGATGATTCAATGCGAGATTTATTGGAAAGGATAGAAAACAATCGTCTAAAAGATGGATACAAAAGAGTAAGTCCCTATCAAAAAGCGCTCGTGTCCCAGATGAAAGAATTTGCGATCGATGCGCCGAGACACTCGATGCCGATTTTCGAGAGCCTTGATGATCCGAAGTATTTCAAGTTTTTGGATGATATGTATTTCTATCCGAAGAAAGAAGACCTCGAAAAGAGGATAACTGAGGACAAAAAACGCTATGGGGAATAAGACGGTGTGGCGTTATGAAAGTTTCTTGCGCTGGTGCTCATAAATCTTCCACGCCTGGATGAAGGAGAAATATAAGACGATATATCCATCGTCATCCTTCGTACTATATTCGCCCACGATATCAAGAACGGCTCGTCTTTCGATTTCGACAAGTTCTCTCCCAATATATTCTTGAAGAAGTTCAAGATGCTGTTCAATCTCATTTTCCGCTTGTTCCGTCTCTTCCTTGTATTCCTCAGACTCGACAACATCATCGAGTGTATATTTTTGGATGACATCCTCCAGCTTAATTTTCTTGGGCTTTTTCTTCATGCGTCAATTTTACAATAATAGAGCCAATTTTGCCGAAAGTTGCTTAACGTGATAGAAATAAAGTGATAGCAAGCATTGAATAGTCTATAAGGTATGACTAATGAAATAACTATAGAACTCACCCGGGAGGAGATCGATGACATTTTTGCCGAGCGAGACTCAAAAAAATGGGAGAAAGTTCTCGGTGTTTATATTTTTCTCCGTGAGAATTTATTCCAGGCAGACGCTGCAGATATTTCCGCAGAGTATCAAAGAAAGTTCAATTATTTTTATCAGGTAAGGAGGAATGAGGAGTGGCGCAAGAAATTTTACTCGCTCTTCTCTAGGCACTCAAAAGAGGGGATCGTTCATCGGTTCGTTCTCTGGATTGGTGACTGCGCCGCTTACGCATAGGAAGCAAAAATCTATCAAAACAAAATACCGCAGTTGGTGCGCTTATGTGTGTTGGGCGATTGGTTCCTCTTATGCGAGCCGGAATATTTATCAGTTATTGTTCGATTACATAGGGCGTAATATGGCTTTCTGGCGCAGCTATGGGCAAATCCTAAAAATGAAATATGTTTTTTTTGTAAAGAAAGGGAAGGTTATACGATTATCGTGGAGTCAATTTTTAAAAGCAAGCGAGGTATATGTTGCGAAGGTCAACAAATTGCCGAACCATGACTCAAAAATGAAATTGGGCGAAAGAAGAGAAATCGCTGATAAAATTATGCAGCGGTATGGTGCCTAGACTGATACACGACTTCACGCCTCGTCTTCTCGTCGATCGGCCGCGCGATGCGAAACAATACAAGATACATTGGGTCGGGAAAAATGAAGCTTACACCGGAGAAAGTCGCTTGTATTGTTTGAAGCATTTGCTAGAATGGAATGGTAAGCACAACTGAATAGTTATCAAGAGTGTGGCGAGAGCACTGGCTCAATGACCCACCGGCAACCAATCGGAAACGATACGGTGCTACATCCAGCCCGCAAGGGAAAGATAAAGGTCGAAGCAAACATTTATCATCCCTGCCTCGCGGCAGGGTTTCGCAATTTTATGAGACAATTTAACAAAGAAGAAAAAGCAATACTCAAGA
The DNA here is from genome assembly GCA_036510525.1 of Minisyncoccota bacterium. GTDB lineage: Bacteria > Patescibacteriota > Minisyncoccia > UBA6257 > 2-01-FULL-56-20 > JAKAGE01. The sequence goes on along the minus strand of DATCDU010000020.1, from coordinate 15,090 downwards.
AAGACGCAAAAACGAGATTCGCTTTCGTGCCGCAGCGTTTGGAGATTTCCTGGAATCCAGAGCTGAACCGCTTTCCCTTCAATGTCCTCTATATGGGCACACGGATTGACAATGGGCGACAGGTAACCGGTAGCGCTCTCTATGAACCGGAATTCCATACTTACAAAAAAGATGGCTATTTGAGCTGCATGAGATATCGCAACGTCTACGGAGACAATTGTCATCTCATAATCGGCTACGACGACAAAGATAAAAAGTATAGCGCAACAAAGTACATCAACGACGAATGCGTGAGTACGACCGATGGCGGCGACGATTGGGACCTGTTCTTTATCCATCTCACCGGTTTCGGCCTAGTGAATGGCGAGCGGTGCAAGTTTGATCCGCCAAAGGCTCTTCCAACGGCTTAGGATCGTATCTAACTAGGCAAATGGGTAACTTCGTCGCCTTGTAGTGAGGTCTGGACTTGCCAGGAGAGGTGCGTCATTCATTGATGTATGACAAACCAAACCATGGGGTCGCCGGGGAGCGGAACCCAAATAGCGGTGCAGGTGCCAATAAAGGTCAAATACGTGCTCTACGCGCGGAAATCGAGCGAAAGCGAGGAGAAGCAGGTGCTGTCCATCGATTCGCAGGTTAAGGAGATGCTCCAGATCGCCGAGCGGGAAGGGCTGGAAGTCGCCGATATCCGGCGGGAGTCCCATTCGGCAAAAGATTCCAACCAGCGTCCGGTCTTCAATGAAATAGTGAATGATCTGAAGGCGGCGCGGTTCAACGGTATTCTCACGTGGGCGCCGGACCGGCTGAGCAGGAACGCGGGCGACCTCGGGGCACTTGTGGACCTGATGGATCAAAAATCATTGGTGGAGATAAAAACGTTCGGGCAGGGATTCAAGAATTCGCCCAGCGATAAATTTCTGCTGATGATCTTATGCTCGCAGGCAAAACTGGAGAACGATAATAAGAGCGTGAATGTGAAGCGGGGACTCAGAACGCGGGTCGAGATGGGACTCTGGCCGGGCCAAGCGCCGACCGGAAACCAGCTTGCAGCATTCCGGTTACTTGCCAAGAATCTAAATGCAGTAGACAGCTCTACGGAAATCGACTTCATTAACGGGGACGTATTCTCAAATCCGCGTCCGGCACAATTTAACGCCGTGCTGATGAATCCACCTTTTCTACGAAACGACGATCCGGAGAACCCAATACCTGACAGCCGCAAACAAGCCATGATTAAGGCGCTCAAGTCCGCGAATGGTGGGAAAACGATTGTGGAGGAGGCGAAGCAGCCGAACCTTTATTTCTATTTTATGGATTGGATAGGGCACTATTTGAAGGAGCGAGGACGTGCAGGTGTGATTTTGATGGAAAAATTCTTAAGCAACCAGGATGGCGAACATCTGAAGCGTGCAATAGAAAATGATGTCGATGCCATCATCTCTTAAAGTGTTCCAAAACACCGGCCTTGGCAAGCTTTTTCTGGAAGCGCAGGCACGCATCGGGCGTGCTAAATGGAAGAAGGTCGTCGACGCGGCATACCACAGCAAGGTAAAGGCGGAATTATTGATCCCCCGGGCAGCTAGGGAAAAGCATGCGATTTATGTAGCATCGCCTGAGCAGGGAATTTTACTATCGACGAATTTTTGTTATACGAGCGGACTGTTGCGTCGCAAGTTTGGTAACGACAAATCTTTGAAGGTGATAGCGTCATACCTTATGTCCGCTTTCGGTCAATTACAGTTCGAACTCGAGGGTGGTAACCAAGAGGGCATGCTAAAAATAGAAGCTTTCATGGTGAGAGGGATGAAATCCATTGATCCCGACGAACTTAAATCCGAAGAGGTTGATTCGTTGTGCGCCGCGCTCGAACAGTTCGATGCTTTAGGCGAGAGCGTCAAGGGTGACGAAGGAATAGAAACTCCAAGGCGAGATTTAGATCTAGCGATGGCTTCGGTATTAATCAATCATGGAATCGGTGGATTTGAAAACAATGCGAAATTGGCCGACTTCGCTGAGTTGTTCTTGAAAGATCTAGTTGATGACAGATCAAACCAAAATGGCTAAACCAACGATTGTCAGCTTATTCTCTGGATGCGGCGGCTTAGACCTCGGCTTTCACGAACAAGGATTTAAGGTTCTCTGGGCCAATGATGTCGTTGAAGATTTTTGCACAACCTTCAGAAATAATTTTAAAGCTGATACGTTGTGTGCCGACATAGGGGGCGTGAATTTCAAAAGCATACCGAAAGCCGATTTAGTTATTGGCGGTCCTCCATGCCAATCCTTTTCCCTTGTTGGTAAACGCAAATCCGATGACATTAGAAGCCGCCTTGTGTGGAACTACTTAGATGTCTTGAAGGCAGTTAGGCCAGCTGCATTCCTATTCGAAAACGTTCTCGGTCTCCGTTCGGCGGAAAATGAAAGAGGTGAGTCTGTCATTGACGACCTCCGCGAGGCATTTGGTGCTGCTGGTTACAGGATAGAGACGCACGTTTTGAATGCCGCCGATTACGGCGTTCCGCAAAGACGCAGGCGGGTATTTATTATCGGCACTTCTTCGGGCTTGAAGATACCACTGCCTAAACCTACCCATAGTGAAGATGGCGGCGATGGATTAAAAAAGTGGGTGACCGCGAAGGAAGCTCTATCTGATTTGCCGCGCCCATCCTCCAATGAACCACTCCAGTATCGTTCAAAGCCATCAAGTGAATTTCAAGAGAAGATGAGAATTGGATCTCGGGGGGTTTATCATCATTACCCGCCGTATGCCAGTGCCAAGGATAAGGAAATCATTAAAGCAGTGAAACCCGGTGGCAACTACATGGACGTTCCAGATTCTATAGCGACGAAGAGGATCATGAACTTCAAAAAAACTGGTGGCCGTACGACTACCTATGGAAGATTGCATCCCAATCGGACGCCTTATACGTTGAACACCCATTTCAATAGACCGAATGTCGGTTGCAACATCCATTATTCCGCTGATCGCTTGATAACCATACGGGAGGGCATGCGGATACAATCATTCCCGGATTGGTTCCGCCTTTCTTCGTCCAATAAGAGAAATTATTATGCCCAGGTGGGCAATGCTGTTCCTCCTTTACTTGCCGAGGCGTGGGCAAAGCAATTTAAGAGATATTTCGCCTAATCCCCTTGGTGTTAAATATAGGGCATGCAGAACGTGAAATCCCCGTTCCTGTGAACGGGGATTTCACTGACGCCCCTCGGTCTGTCCGATACTAAAACTAGACTGCTCCGGCACTTCGACTCGAACTAGTTTCAAAAAAGCATTAAAAAACCTCACTTTTTGTTTTCGATTTTGTTGAAAATCCGGTTCGAGTCTCAGTGGGGTCAGGTTTTTGAGCTGCACACTTGAAATATACATATATAATGGTACATTGAGTAGGCGAACGAAGGGAATATATTTTTATAAAATTGTGAGAAAGGAAACTCCTCCGGATAAAATATAGGAATAAAATTTTTAAAATAAAAATGTCTAGCGCCGAAGAAATTTTGGATTTGGTGGATGAAAATGATCAGGTCGTTGGCTCAAAACCGCGCTCAGAAGTCTATGCCGAGGGATTAAGTAATTTTCGAGTCGTGAATGCTTTTATTGTGAACTCCGAGGGGAAAATATGGATTCCCCGTCGAGCTGCTAATAAACGTCTTTTCCCGCTTGGCCTTGATATGAGCATGGGGGGGCATGTCTCGTCCGGTGAAAGTTATGAAGAAGCATTCGGAAGAGAATTAGAGGAAGAGCTTGGCTTAAATGCTGAAGCCACACCACATCCGCTCCTTGGGCATCTAAGTCCTAACAAAGACGGCGTGTCCGCTTTCATGAATGTGTACGAGATAAAATCCGATTCGATTCCAAATTTCAATAAAAGCGATTTCATTGAATACTATTGGCTCACACCAGAAGAACTTCTTAAAAAATTGGCGACTGGCGACAAATCAAAAAGCGATCTCCCTAAGCTGGTAAAAAAATTTTATCCATCAGTTTATTCTCGCTGAGGTGGTTTATGAGTTCCGCCAGGGATTTAAACACGAAGTCCGCATTTGAGAAATCTTGGCCCGCGCTGTATTGATTGAGAATGATTGCGCATCGGAGTCCCGCACCCTTTGCCGATGCAAGGCCGACTGCTCCGTCTTCGATAGCGAGAATTGACTCGTCGGGAAGACCTAATTTTATCTTTGCTCTTACATAAACTTCCGGATCGGGTTTCCTCTTCGCTACATCTTCGCCGCTTACGATCACGGAGAAAATGTTTCCGAGCTCGGTTTGTTTAAGGAAGGTTTCGACCCGCGATCTATAATTATTGGTCGCGAGGCCGAGCGTGATTCCACCGCTCTTTAGTCGTTGCAATGTCTCCTTCGCCTGCGGCATAACGGTAACTGCATCTTCCCACATATCCCCGTACGCTTTACTGTATTGTTCTCGTAAGGCTTCTTTCGGCAGATCTAATCCTCGCAATTTCAGAATCTGCGATATGACGTTCTCAGAATGCTGGCCCGGTATTAATTTTTTGTCGGCGTTGGATAAGTCGTAACCAAATTCCTTGAACGCTTGAATACCAGCAGTAATATTGATGTGTTCAGAATCAATCAGGACGCCGTCAAAGTCGAATATGATGCCTTTTATCATCGGTTAATCTTTATGATATCACAAAAAAATGGCCGCTCCCTTTAAAGAGGAACGACCATAGATTGAGTCTTCAAAACCAAATTCTATTATTTTTTCGGCACCGCATCCCAGTCGGGATACAGATCGATGACTTCATACTCAACAGCACCTTTAGGCGTCGTCGCTTGCTTGGTATCGCCTGGCCCCATGCCGATCAGCGCAGCTCCAAGTGGAGCATTGTATGCGACGCGATTCTGGGGTACATCGGTTTCGCCAAATCCGACAATCTCCCAGGTCTCGTCCGTCTCTTCGCTGTTATTTTTATAACGTCGCGCGAAGCGTACGATCGAGCCTAGCCGAACCTGTTCGATGTTCCGTACGGATGGATTGTAGATTTCGGCTTCGGAGATAGTTTGCTGGATTTCGGCGATCTTCCGAGCCAGCGTTTCCTCGTCTTGAGTTAATTTGTTGAAGTAGGGGTTGTCATGCCACGTGTCGCCAGTAGCGGTGTACGCAAGATTCTTTTCCTTACGCAATCCACTGAGGCCAGCATGGGCGTCTTCGAGTTCCCGCTGAAGTTTTTTCAGCCGTTCCTCGCTTACGTAGATTCTTGCCATACATCCTCCTTGTTAGATGTGGAGCAACTCGCGCAATGCCGTGACCTTGGAGACGATTTGCTCTCTGGCCATGGCGGGAGATTGGAGTCGGACCTTTTCAAACCCCATGCTCTTTTCAGAAAGCAGGTCGTTCGTGATCCAGCCAACGTTTTCATGCGTGATGATGAGGGTCGCCACCGCGATATTGTCATCGATGTCCACGCGGTGCAGAACTTCGTTGTCGATGTAGTAAAGTTGACCTGCTTCGAAACGTTCGCTTCCAAGGCACACTAACTTGGCTTTCCCGAGTTCTTCGAGTTCGTAGTGCTCTTTGCTGCCTCGGGCGTAATAGCGATAATGGAAGAATTCTTCACCCTCACTATTTTGTTTGGCGAACTGGTAGGTAAGGTGGTCGGCATGTCCGAGTAAGATGACAGAGCCGAAGTCCCAGCGATGGTTGTGAACATTCTGCCGCGGCCGTTTGGCACCAGGAATGAGAAGCGGGTGCCAAATATGCAGCCGCATCTTCAGTTTGGTCTTATCATCCTCAAAGAGGACGATTTTGTCGAAGCCATTGTCGTGGGTGTATGAATCCGTGTTTTGGTGAACCGACGTGGTCACTTCATACAAGAATTCATCGAACATTGTTCTCAAGTTGCCGGGTTGCGCAATTTCTTGCAGCATCCTGGCAACGGCCTGCGCCTTCTCTTTTCTTTCGAGAAGCGCAATCTTGAAGAATCTCTCGTACCACAGTGGGCTGCGTAGCGTCATATCGATCCTTTCTCTCGCAAGCGAGACAAGATTGTTTCAACCACTTCATCGACATTTGTATTTGTCGTATCGATGGTTGGATGTCCTTGAAGCTTGAAAAGTTCATCTGCCTTTTTCTGAAGCAGAAAATTGCTTTCCAGCGTCGTGGCATCGAAGCGTTCGGCTAGACGTTTTCTTCGGATCGCCTCATCGGCGGTCAAAAGAAAAACGTAGTCCGGCATGACGAGGCCAGTGATTTCAAAGAGAGATCGGATCTTTTCGTCCATTGCCGCGTGCATGGCAAAGGTTGAATAGATATACCTATCGCAGACAACGGGCGAATGTTTGAGTAATCCGCCAATAATCCCCGAGTCGTACTGGGTAGCCGCCCGGTAAAAGAAATACCGTCGCAAAGGTTCAATCGATCCATCTACGATCTTTCGTTCCTTAGCATACATGCCGCCGGGACTTTTATAGTAGACAGCGTTGACCCGGCTGGCTAGCAATTCAGCAACGGAGGTTTTTCCGACACAATCGACACCTTCGATACAAACAAAGAAGTTCATGCGCTATCTCCTTTCAGAAATTTGCCACCTCTCCAACCTAGTTTTCAGTTGTGAGTAGCTAGTGTGAGTAAAACATATTTTAATATAAATGTCAATTAAAATTCCGCGACTTAAATTCAAGTTAAAGCGCTGAGTTCGGTGTCCTAGATGCCATAGGAGTAGGACTCGAACTTTTAGCATCAAAAAAGATAGCAAAAATCGATGCCTCTCGGTCTGTCCGATAAAAGATATTGACTGCTCCGCGACCAGGACTCGAACCTGGAACCATCGCCTTACACGTTTCCTAATGTTTCCAAGAGGCGTGGACTATATCATTGCCATGACCCGCCCATTGCGGGTGTTAGGCATCTCGGTATCTAGTCTCTACGGTGCCCCTCCCGTGCGGAGGGTTCCCACGGTATTCGCATATCCTTGCGGACTTAGCATTCACCGTTATCCCAAGATTTTTATCATCGCACCGTTTCCGATGCGAGCTGCCTTGCTGACAGGGCGCCGCTCTACCATTGAGCTATCGCGGAATTACAATACGAATACTATTGTAGCAGACGGGGGTGGATTTTCAATAGCGGTCATTTAATCAATTTTTAATCCGAGCTCGGCGGCAGTTGGGCGCTCAGCCTGCCGTCGGGATCCTGCACGACCTCAAAGAGGATGTTGGCCGTGCCGCCAGTCGTGAGGACGATGGGGAAGGCGCTGGGATCGCTGAGCGTGAAGACGATCGGCTGGGCGCTGTAGGTCTCGCCCGCGGTACCGTTGCAGGTGCCGGTGTCCGGAAAGGTGAACTGCGATGTGATCGGTGGCGAAAGATCGCCCTGTTCGTCGGCGATCAGGCGGAGGTTAAGCGGCACGCATTCGCTGACGCTGCCCATCGCCACCTGGACGCCGAGTGTGAGCTGATCGCCCGAGATCAGGGCGCCGGTGATCAAAAGCGCCTCATTGCCCTGGGTCCACGAGACGACCGTCGTGTTGCCCGGTGTGGTCGTAAGCGACGATGAGGCGGTGGAACTTGCGGAAGAGGACGCGCCGGTGTCGTCAAGCGCGGATGACGACGCGAACGCCGTAGAGCTGGCGGTCGAGCTTGCGCCCAAGGTGCTGGTATTTTCGGTCCCCGCGCCAAAGATGTCCGCATTCGGGCCGGTGAGAGAGCTCACGACGTACGTCCCTCCGCCGCTATAGAACACGACGTAGAACGCCACGCATACAATCACCACCGCGACGATGGACAACGTGATAAGGATATTCTTCAGATTCATAACGTCTTTCTATTATACCAAACAATAAAAACAGCCTCTCGCCGAACGGTCATCTGCCTGGAGGCGAGAGGCTGTTTTTATTGTTATGCTTCCTTCTTTTTATCGGCGGCGTGGCTGTCCACTTCGTACGACGTGTTCTGCGCCTCGAAGAAATTGACGAGCTCGAGGACGTCGGTCGCGCCCGCCATCCACTTAGCGGGATTCTTCGCGCCGTAGTGCGGGCCGATGCCGAGCTCTTCCAGGCGCCGGTCGGCGACGTACTGCACGTACTGGTTCACATAGTCGGCATTCAGGCCGAGGATGCCACGCGGGAAAAGATCTTTGTTGTAGGCCACCTCAAGGTCCACACCGTCGATCACGATCTGTTTGATCTCGTTCGCAAATTCTTTCGTGAGCAATTCGGCATTCTCTTCTAAAATATTCTGAATGAGGTTCATGCCGAACTTGAGGTGGAGCGATTCGTCGCGGATCACCCAGTTGATCATTGAGCCGAAGTTGCGGAGCTGGTTGCGTTGGCGGAACGAGAGCACCACCATGAAGCCGCTGTAGAACCAGATGCCCTCCATCACGATGTTCGTCGCCACGAGGTTGCGGATGAAATCTTTCTTGCCCTCCGGCGTCTCGACGTCAAGCGTGTCTTCCGTCATGCGGCGCATGTACTTATTGATGTAATCTTCCTTGGCTTTCATCGACGGCGTGTCGAGGTGCAGGTTGAACACGTTCGTGCGATCAAGCGGGAATGTTTCCAAAACGTATTCAAAGGCAACGCAGTGATTTGCTTCTTCCCACATCTGCTTCGCAAGGTAGAGATGGCACTCCGGCGACTTCAAATAAGGATAGATGCCGAGCGCAATCGAGCGGTTGACGATGAGCTCGCCCGGATTGAAGAATGCCATCAGGAACTTCACCGCGTGGCGTTCGTCCTCCGTCATCTTCTCCCAATCATAGAGGTCTTCCTTGAGCGCGATCTCGTGAGGGAACCACGTGTTGCGTACCGCCTGTTGATAGAGGTCGTATGCCCACTGATATTGAATTGGGTGGAGGTTCATATCCTCCGGGGATGCTTTGCCGATCAACATGGTTTATGTTCTATTATTTTTACAGATTCCCAGGACGAGGGTAAAAAGATTATAGGTGAAAATGGCGCGGTCAACAACGTTGACAGGGGATCAGGAAAGTAGGCGGAATGTGGAGGAATCTAAGTAAGACGATATTATTAAAAAATCATTAAATAGCTTTTGACTTGCTTGGTCGGATTGTTAAACTTAAATCAGTCATAAAAGTTGCAATCTCTTACGGAACTGAAAGCGCAGAAAAGGGGAGCTAATTCCCCCGAGGTGGCTTCGCCATCTTTCGGCTCTACTGCGGGTCGCAATTAGACCGGCTTGCCGGCATCGAACGCGTTACGATGAGTGGGTGCCGTCCCGTGAGCTCCGTAAGAGATCGTAGGTTTCGAGGGTTTATCTGTGGATAATTCTCCCAATAGATATTGATTTGACCTACATTTTAACTATGTTATAATACTGTCCTTGTGTGTGGTTGCAACAAGTGGGATACTTAAATCGTTAATATATTATATGGCTGAAAAAAACGAAGAAAAATTACTTTTCCAAGCCGTCCTCCCGAGCTTGTTAAGTGTACAAGTTAACAAAGCCGAAGAGGGTGGTTATTGGGCAAAGGCGATAGAGATCCCTTGCTATTCCCAGGGAGAGACCTTCTCTGAGCTTTTTGATATTCTTACGAGAGCGGTTTATGCCTATTACAATGCTCCTGAAAAATTAATTCCAGAACTCGGACATTATTTACCCGTGGAATCCGTAAAAAATATCGTTGCGGAAGAAAATCCTCCGGAGAAATATACCTTGGAAGATATTTTGCCGAAACAGAATCTCGATCAAATCCGTCAATTACAGAGAGTTTCTTAATCGTGGATTATCCAAAATTAGTAAATTGTTCTTTTGAGGATTTAGTTAAGGCTTGTAATAAGTTGGGTAGATGTACCATTAAACGCGCAAGTAAGCATGTTATAAAATAACCTACAGCGCGACGAATGAAGCCACCGTAGTGCCGAATCACAAACCCTTGAAAGCGGGTTTAGTCTGGGATTTTGTAAGGAGCTTTCTTCAAGGGAAGTGCGGATATACGGAAGAACAAATATTCAAAGTGTTGTGGTGTTAAAAATGGCGCACCGGAGCGCCATTTTTAATCCGTTTCTGAGATTGAGAATTTCTACTGGCAGCTGTCGCAGATGAACTGCTCCATCGGATCGCTCGGCGGCATGATGCGCGGGGCGTTGGCGGGGGATGAGCCCTGGGCTACGGAATGGGTATGGGGTTCCAAGGCGTCATGCATGTGCATCTCTGCCTTTACGGGCATTGCCTCGATAGGGGTCGTCGTAGTATGGGCTTCCGCGGTGCTTGCCGTAACCGGCGCGCTCACGAAGGATGCGACGGCCTCCACGACGGCAAAGGGCTGCGCTGCCGGTTGTGCCACGGTCACCTCCACTGATTCCGTCACCGGCGCTTCGGCGGCCGCTTCCATCACCGCGGCGAATCCACGCTTGCCCATCTGCTCCGCTTTGTTCACGCGCACCGTCGACTGCTCCGCAGTGTGGCGCGGCTTCATGTGCAGGTAGTACGTGGACTTCAACCCTTTCTTCCACGCGGTCGCATAAATGTCCATCATCTCGCCGATGTCGCGCGTCTCGAGGTACATGTTGCGCGAGAGCGACTGGTCCATCCACTTCTGCGCGCGCGCGGCCACTTCGATGAATGCGTACGGCGACGTGCTGAACGATGTCTTATAGATATCGCGGATGTGCTGCGGGATCTCGTCGATCGCGGAGATGTCTCCCTGGTCGGCGATGATCCGCTCTTTTGTTTTTTCCCAGATGCCCATGTTCTTGAGATCGTTCACCAGGTTGTGATTGAGGTCCAGATATTTTCCGGAGATCTTATTGCGCGAGAACACCTGCGCGAAGCGGGGATCGATGCCCGGCGTCGTGCCGGCGACGAGCCCGATGTTGGCGTTCGGCGCGGTGGCCATGAGCGTCGCGTTGCGCATTCCTTTCTTCACTTTTTCGCGGAGCGCGTCCCAGTTCAATCCGCGATAGCGGTGTTCCTTCGCGACGGTAAGCGTCATACCGCGGCCGTCTTCCAATGTCTTGATCGTGTCGATCGGCACCATGCCTTTCGACCATCCGGATCCCTGAAAATTATTATAGCTTCCGCGCTCTGCCGCGAGGTTTGCGCTCTCGTCGATCGCGACGTAGCTCACGAACTCGAACACCTTGTCCGCGAAGTTGTGCGCGTGCTCGCTCTCGTACGAAAGTCCGACCTGCTCGAGCATGTCGGAGAATCCCATCACCCCCAATCCGATCGCGCGATTCTCCTGATCCGAGTGCTGCGCTTCTGCGATGGGGAGCACGTTGATGTCGATCAAGTTATCAAGCTGGTGGATAGCGAAGCGAATGCTCTCTTCCAGGTTTTCCCAGTCGATCTGTTTGTTGTGTACGTGGCTCGCGAGATTGAGCGAGGCGAGATTGCAGACGGCGATGTTCTCGCGGTCCTGCGGAAGGCAGATCTCCGTGCAGAGGTTGGACATATGGATCGTGCCGGTATTGTTATTCAAAGCACGAAGGTTCATCGGATCCTTCCACGTGAGCCACGGATGGCCTGTCGCCTGTAGGGCGCCGAGCATCTGTCTATATAATTCCTCCGCAGGGACCTTCTTGAACACCCGGAACTGGCCCTTTTCAGCCATTTCCACATATTCCGCGTAGCGCGTGCTGAATTCCTTGCCGTAAAGCTCGATCAGGTCCGGCGTTTCCTTCGGGTCGAACATGTACCAGAAATCTCGGTTCGCGACGCGGTTCATGAACTCGTCGGAGATGAATGCCGCGGTGTCGGCGGTGCGCATGCGCATATAGTCATCGCCGGCGTTGTGCTTCCAATCCAAAAATTCGGGGAAGTCGATGTGCCAGTTTTCCATATAGAAGCAGAGCGCGCCTTTTTTCTTTCCGCCGCGTTGCACGGCACGGATCGCCGTGTCTATTATTTTTGCGAACGGCGTCGGACCGCTCGAAGGAGTGTTGTTCGATTTAAGAGGGGAGCCCGTCGCGCGCAACTTCGTGACGTTCGCGCCGATGCCGCCCGATGCCTTGGAGAGCATCATCACGTCGCCGACGGATTTTGCGATGTGCTCCATGTCATCCTCGATCTGAAGAAGGAAACAATTCGAGAGCGACGGACGCGTGGTGCCCGCGCCAAGATTCGTGGAACCGCCGGCGATGTACTTCATCTGCGACATCTTCTGATAGAAACGTTTTGCCCAGAGCGTCGGATCTTTTTCGTTGAACGAAAGTCCCATCGCGATGCGCATGAAAAGATATTGCGGCGTCTCCGCGGGATCGTTCTTCACGTCCTTGATGGAGTAGCGATGAAGGACGGTCGAGAGTCCGCTGTAGACGAACAATTCATCGCGACGGATATCGAGCGCGCTCGCGAGATCCTTCAAGTCGAACTTCTCCGCCATGCGCGGATCGAGAATTCCGTCCGCGACCCCCTTCTTTACCCACGCGGCGAAACCGTCGCGATGTTTCTTTCGCAAAATTTCCACATTATCCTCGTAATCGCCGACGACTTTTCTATAAATGGTCTTCAAAAGCAATCGCACGGCGACTTTATCGTACTCGATATCCTCTTTTATGTTCTGCACGGCGGCGTTGATCGTCGCCTGGTCCATTTCTTCCGTCGTGATGCCATCATAGAGCGTCAGTCGCGTCTCCGTGGCGATCTGTGTCACCATACCGATGGGATCCTGCAGTCCCGCGCATGCGCGTTCGATGGAGCGGTTGATCTTATCCGCGTTGAATGGTTCTTTTGTTCCGTCTCTTTTTGTGATTGTCAGCTCCATGATGATGTATGATTATTTTTTACTCCATTCACCGCACGCGTGCCCGATCGTTTCGCGATCGGGATATGTTTCTCCGGATATTTTTTTCTGGTGAATGGAGAGCGGGAGGTCATCGTTAGGGGTAAAAGTATTTTAGCACTGGTTTTTTGGAGAGCCCTGTGGATAACCGCCCGGCAGGCGCGGCGGGGTGGACAATTTTTCCAAAAATGGGCATCGCGAGGCCGATCCGCCACGGGCTGTTTTTGGGCAAGGCCATTCCGGACCGAATGTTCGGAAATGCTGGGCATTTTGTCCGGCGATTTTCAAATCCCTTGAAAAATCAGGATGGTCTCCGGACGGACAGACGAAAATCTTTTAAAAATTTATTTTCAAAAGGTCTTTTAGGCGAATGCCCCGCAAAAACGAAAATTTTGACCACAAACAGCTCTATTTGGGGGAGTGACCTCGGAGCTGGTCATCCCACCCGACCGGGCCTCTATATTATGGCTACATCCCCGGGTGGAATTCTTACGGCGGGGCGACTTCCGGGGCTTGACGGGATTTTATTTAAGATCCTTTTAATGGCCATTATGCTACTGTCTCTCCATGAACAAGAAAAATTATATTGCAGTCGGTGCTTTTGTGCTCCTCATCGCGATCGGCGGAGGCATCGCGTATTATTTCGATCCCGTCGCGATCAATAGCCTCATCGGGATCGATAACGCGCAGATCGATACCGTTTCCGATGCCGATCTGTCAGCGATCGACAGTGCGTCGTCATCGTTTCCAGTAGACGATTCGCAGACGGGCATCGATAGTGCGGCGCCGACACCCACATCTGCTCAAAAAACATCGCAAAAGAAGAGTAGCGCCGTGGCAATCGCCCCAACGGGCGCACCGACGGCCATTACAGAGAACGACGAAGTTACATCAACATCTCTTTCGAGCGCGAGTAACACCATTGATGATGCATCGGACACTGCGACGATGATGATATCCACTTCATCATGCCCATTTCCCGTCACCGCGCCATCGACGACGACAAAAAAACTTATTTTCAACGAGATCGCCTGGATGGGATCGCCGACGTCGTCCACCGCGGAATGGATGGAGATAAAAAATATTTCCACTGGCACGATCGATCTCTCCGGATGGGAACTGCTCAACGCTTCCGGAAAAATAAAAATATCATTTTCCGTGGGCGATGTCATCACCTCCGGGGGATTCCAAATACTTTCGCGCGGGAGTGCGCCGGCCTCCGCTTCGGCGACGCAGATATATTCCGGCGATCTCGTGAACACGGGCGACATGCTTGCGATCATGGATCCGCAATGCGATGTGTCCGATTATCTTGATGCGTCGCACGGATGGCCTGGCGGGAACAACACGACGAAGCAAACGCTCGAGCGCGACGCGGATGGCATCGGTTGGCACACGAGCGCGTTGCCGGGTGGAACGCCCGGCGCGGAAAATTCCGCAGGCGCGGTCGCGACATCAACGCCCGCGCCGACGCCGGCGGCGCAATCACCGATCTCGATCACGCCGAATATTCCGACCGCGCCGGATGCGGACGAAGCATCATCCGGGAATGCTGATACGAACGCGAGCGCTTCAGCTGAGACAGTAACGAACACACCGACATCTTTGATCGCATCCGCGCCGGAGACCGGGGATGGAGCTGCGGATAGCGGAAGCAATAGTAACAGTACCGCTTCCATAACCCCTGTCCTCATTGCCGCGGTGCAGACCGCCGGCGCGTCCTCGTCCAACGATTTTATAAGGCTTTATAACCCAACGGCGTCCGCGATCGACATGAGCGGATGGAAGCTTCATAAGCGATCGAGCACGGGAACGGATTACTCCATAAAGGTGTTTCCGACGGGGAGCGCGGTGGCCGCGGGGCAATCGTTCACGTGGGCGAATTCCACCGATGGCTTTTCGGAGACGATCGGCGCGAACGTGTCGAGCACGGAGACGTTGGCCGCGGATAACAGCGTGGCATTGATGGACGCGACGGGGAACATCATTGACGCCGTCGCGTGGGGAACGGGCACCGACCAATACGGCGAAGGGCCGCCGTACCCGACGAGTCCCGACGCGAACCAATTGCTCTCGCGTCGCTCGTCGGGCGGTGTGATGGTGGATACGGACAATAATACAAATGACTTTATTCTTCAATAAAAAAATAATATGAAAAAACGATCGTGGGGGATTCTCATGGTATGGATGGTCATCGCCGTCATGGCTGCGGGCGGAACATTTCTGATCTGCAGGCATCTCGGGATAGGAACGGATGCCACGCCGGATCCGGGAGCGCAGCCGGATGTGGATATGCAATCCGACGATGCAGCGAGCGGCACCATAGCATCCGCAGGTGCGATGCAAAATTTTTCAGATCAAGACGATGG
>DATCDU010000019.1:0-18534 GCA_036510525.1 Minisyncoccota bacterium | reverse complement strand
GACGGAGCGTGATCATCCCCTGGGCTTTTGCGAGGGCCGTGATCTTCTGCGTGGTAACGCCGACATTCATGATCTCTTCCATCTCTTTAGTGACGAGCAACGCTTCATAGATGCCCGTTCTTCCGAGAATACCGCGACCCTTACAAGTAGCACACCCTTTCGCGTGATAGATCTGATAGGGCGCAGTGAACTTTGATACCACTTCGGCAGGAAGTCCTTCAAGCGCTGTTTTGATCGCCTTCTGCACCTCCGGCAGTGCCTCCTCGGGCTGTTTGCAATCCGGGCACAGAACGCCTACGAGTCGCTGGGCGATGATCAAGTTGAGCGATACGGGAAGCAAGAACGGCTCTACTTTAAGATCGATGAGTCGCGGGATGACACCGGCGGCGTTGTTCGTGTGCAACGTGGAGAGCACGACATGTCCGGTGAGCGCCGCCTGAACCGCAAGCCCTGCGGTCTCGCCGTCGCGGATCTCGCCGACCATGATGATGTCCGGGTCCTGCCGCAAGATCTGGCGCAACCCCGATGCGAAGTCGTAGCCGATCTCCGGCCGCACCTGCGACTGGTTGATGCCAGCGACGAAATATTCCACCGGGTCTTCAAGCGAGACAATGTTCACGTCCTCGGTGTTAAGCGATTGCAGAAATGCATAGAGTGTAGTGGTTTTTCCTGAACCGGTAGGTCCCGTGATGAGCACCATGCCGAAGGGTTTGGCGAGCCCCTTCTTGATGGTCTCGCGCGTATGATCAATAAGGTCCAGGTTCTCAAAGCTCTTGAGGCCGGTCGTAGGATCAAGCACGCGGATCACGATCTTCTCGCCGAGCGGTGTCGGGAATGTGGCGACGCGGAAATCGATGTCGCGGTCAAAAAGTTTTGCGCGAAAACGGCCGTCCTGCGGCACGCGGGTCTCGTCGATCTTTAAACTGGAGATGACCTTGACCCGCGAGGTGACCGGCTGGGCAAGTTCCCCCGGCAACGATGCCACCTCATGCAGATCGCCATCGACACGCAAACGGATGCGCAACGTTTTTTGCTGGGGCTCGATATGCACGTCCGACGCTTTGTTCAATACCGCTTCTTTGAATGTATCAGAGACGATCTTGATGATTGGCGCATCCGCGCTGTCGCCTCCCTCAAGCTCGACCGCCTGCTGGCCGCCGGAACCTTCCTTTACGTTCAGAGACCGCACGGCCGATTCGATCTCCGCGCGATACGGAGAATATTTACGCAGGGCCGTCTGGAGGTCGTTGTATGAAATAAGATAGACACCGAGGTTGACGTGATTTTGCCGCGCAATGAACTTCATCGCTTCCTGCGCTTTCGTGTCATCCGGATGCAACATCCCGAGAATGAGCAATCCGTCCTGCATACTGATGGGAACAGCATGATAGGTACGCGCCGTCTCTTCGGGAACGAGGCCCATCAACTGCGCGTCAAGCGCGTTGGGATCTATCTTTTTGTATGGAACCTTGAGCAGTTCGCTTTTGAGCGTCGCCATCTGCTCGTCGGGAACGATCCGCTCGCGCCCGATGATGTCCTCGGGCGAATCGCCGCTCACGATCGCATCGCGCTTAAGACGCGCTGCGACGGTTTCGGTGATCAATCCCCTGCTCTGCAGTTGTTGGAGAAGCTCATCGTTCGTCATGCTCTTATTCTAACATGCCAACAAAAAAAGGAACCCACAGCTGTTTCGCTCCGACGTAAGCACGTCCACTCGCAGAAACAGCTGTGGGTTCCTTTTTGCCTTACGGGGCGAGGAAGGGATCTGTTCTCCCCACGGACGCAGGCCCCTGGGGGGTGGGCAATGGAACGGTGGAGGTGAGCGCCCGGAATGGCGCGCTTTGTATTACCGTATCCGGTTGGATTGCATCTTGCGCGATAGGAGCGATCGTGCCCAGAGCGCCGGTGGCAGGAATGACGACCAGTTGCGGCTGAGCGAAGAATATATAGTAGATGGCAGCAGCGGCAATCGCCAAAAACACCACCCATCCTATGATGCCAAGCAGGTTCGTCTTCTTTTCCCCCTCATCAACGATGATCGCCATGATATTTTACTTATGGAGCTTGATAATAGGTTACGACCGTTATCGTGTAGTTGAACGTATCCGGACTTGCCGTTTGGGTCTTTGTGGCAAGCGTCCCCACGGGCGTGAGCGATATCGCGCCCACGTCGAATATCCTGATATTCGTGGCAAGTCCCGTGAGGAAATTCTTGAACGATTCGTAGCTGCCCGATCCGGCGACCTGGAATGAGATCGTTCCGGTGGGTTTGACGATCGATCCGGTGGTGGCATTCCCGCTGTCGTCCGTCGGCGTGACGGCCTGGACCGCCTGCACGGAAATCGCCATCGTCGTGATCGTGACACCGGTGTTCGAAGCAATGCCATATATCTGCGCCAGTGCGCCCGATAGATCCTGCCCGACCGGCAATGCCATAGCGACCGACTGGCTCGACGACGCATCACTCTGATAGGTGGTAAGAAGATTCTTGACCTGAGCCACCATTTGATTTTGGTTCGTATACGCGGCCGCTTCGCTCTCCGTCTCACCTTTCACGCTCTCAAGATTCGTATACGTGGGTACGATGAGCTCGAAGTAGACCACCAATGCCGCGGCAATGATCAGTGCCGCGATGATGATACTTGAGAGCCGTTTGGATTCCTGTTTCATATTATTGGCTGGAGGCCGATGCCGATAGCACCGACGAGTTCATGACGAGGGTGATGCTGAAGGTCCATCCTCCCCCTCCTCCGAGGAGCGGGGACGCGCTCACATTGGAAACGGTCACCGACGAGACCTCGGGGGCGTTCTCAAAGATGGCGATCTGCTGGTTCACGTCAGCCTCAGTGGAACCGGCGGCGCTGATCGAGACCTGGTCTCTTGAAGTAAGGGAGAATGACTGATAATAGATATTCGCTTCGGTGTTCTTCTCGAGCCATGAGAAGAACTGGATCGCATTGACATGGCTCTGTAGCAGCGACTGGAGGTTCGCTATCTGCGAATAGTAATCGATCAGCTGGGATTGCTGGCTCGCAGGAATGGATTGATCCAACGCGTTCATCTGGTTCTGCTCGCTCGTGAGCTGGGATTGCAGATACGGCTCATAGCCGAAGGAGAGTCCGGCGTACACCAATAGCGCGAGAAAAAGAAGACCACCGGAAAAGAACAACGCGCCGAGCGCCCATCCTTGGGTTCCGGTAGGCTCCCGCCCTAATTGTTCTATCACTTTTTCTGGAAGAGGCATGTTACTTGGTGAATTGTTTGATCCCGAGGCCGAGCGCGACGGTCATCGGGGCCTGAAGCTCCGGAAGGAACGGCGCGATCACATCAGGATACTCGAATTTTGAAAATGGCGATGCCTTGACCACCGGGATGCCGAATTCCTTTTCGAAATATTTTTCGATCCCGGAGAGGTTCGCCCCGCCGCCGGCAAGCACGACACGCTCGGTCTTCGCCGCGATAGGAAACTGCTGACGGAACGTGTATTCCGCCTTCTTCACCTCATTAACTATAACATCCAAAAACGGCATCATTATTGTGGATAACTCGTAATTCGGGCCGGTGCCGAGGATCCCCCGCTCCTTCTTGAGCTCCTCCGCGCGCATCGGATTGATCCCCAAACTCGTGGCGAGCGCGGTCGTGAGGGAGAACGCCGCGATGTCGCTCTGGGTACTCCAGGCAAGGACACCCTTCTCCATGAAAATGATGTTCGTGGATCGGGAGCCGATGTCCACGATGGTCGTCGATGTCGGATCACCGGCGAAGAGGCGCGCGACGGAGAGCGATTCGATCTCAAGCGCGCGAAGGCGCAGCCCCGCAGTACTGAACATGTGCTGATATTTTTTGATCTGCTCCTGCGGGACGGAGATCAATAATATTTTCTGGTGCGCGAATCCTTTTTCATCCTGATAGTCGGCGACCTTCATCCAATCGAGCGCCACTTCCGAAAGCGGCATCGGAACATATTGCTTCGCCTGGTACACGAGCGCCTTCGCAATATCCTTCGCTTCCATGGCAGGAAAATCGACGATCGTCATAAAGACGTCGAACGGGGGCAACGAAGCAATAGCATCTTTCGTCGTCGTACCCATCTGCTGCACAAGCGCCTTGAGCAACCGCACCGCGTCATCCTCGAATATCTTGAGGCCGCTCGTCTGCAACGCCTGGTTGGCGCGCGCAAGATAGCCGCTCGATTCCAGCATGCCGTAGTTGACGACACGGGGCACTTTCTTGCCCCCGGTCACCTCCACCATCTTGATGGAGGTCGTGCCGATATCGACGCCAAGGTACGAATCGGCTTTTAAAAACGAGAACGGATTGTTCATGATCTTTTAATGCACGTTATTCTACTATAATAGCATGAATTTCAACATCTTCGGAGACATTTTCTTTCCGCCCGCATGCGTGGGATGCGGGGATTCACTACCTACGGGCGTCATATGCGACGCGTGTATGCAAAGCATCGACCGGTTCGACACGCTCTTTTGTGGAACCTGCGCGGCACGGCTGCCGGAGCAAAAAAAGATATGCCATAAGGACGCGCCATATCTGTTCGGCGCGGCGGGAGCGTACGACGACGAGCCCCTGCGCGCGCTCATCCACGCGCTCAAATTCCAAGGAATGCCCGGCGCGGCAGAACCGCTCGCCGGGATCCTTGCCCAATACATCACGCGGCTTAAACTCGATCTCCACGAGTTTATCGTGACGCCCATTCCCCTATCCGCGCAACGGGCGCGGGCACGCGGCTTCAACCAGTCCGCACTCATCGCGCGCCCGTTCGCGAAAGCGCTCGGCCTCCCGTTCGACGAACATCTGCTCACTCGCATCCACCATCGAAAGCCACAAAGCGATACGGAAGATATCTTCGAGCGCAGGGAAAACGTGAAAGGATGTTTCGCGCTCACGCCCGGCGCGGATGCGCAAAACAAAAAGATCGTCCTCGTGGACGACGTCACCACCTCCGGCACTACCTTCGCGGAAGCCGCGCGCATCCTCCGATCCGCAGGTGCCAAAAAAATACTCGCCCTCGCGTGCGCGAAGGCATAAATCTTATCTCTCAACTACAACCCCGCCAGAGCTTCTTTAAGAAAAGTAACGTCACGGAGCTGTATAAATTTACCTTGATAATCTTCAATAGGAACTTCACTCTCCAATATCTTAATCGCGTCAACAAGGCCAAGCCATACCGGCTCGAAGCCATCGGCTATCTCACCTTCTTCAAGGTGTGGAACTCCCTTCGGTCCATCTAAATCGGCAAGGAAACAATACGATATCTGATGCAAATTCCACTTATTTCGATACTCTTCTATGCTTCCCAGCTCACGCAAATTTTTAACGGAGCAACCGATCTCCTCAATGAGCTCCCGGCGGAGAGCGGTTTCAATATCCTCGCCTTGCTCAATGCCCCCTCCGGGTAGTTTATGATAGTGCTTTTTAGTTACGTTGAGGAGGGCGACGTTGCCATCGGCATCAAAAACAATCGCCCTGCTGGCTCCCCTTTCTTGCTGAGGAATGCCATCAGGAATGTCGCTATCGACATCACTATCACGAATGGTTTTTAATAATTTCATTTGATCATTTTATCATAAAAACAGCTTCGCGCCGCAGTAGCATAAGAGCACACTCTTTGTTTTGAAGGTATTCCGGAGCTGCGAAGGCGGCGAGAGGTAGCGATTTTTCAGCAGAAAAATACGCGACCTCCAAAAAGGAAGTGATGCTGGGCTACTGCGGGATAATCCCGTTGATAAGATTACTAACGGTAAACAAGTTCTGATACGTCGTGGAAAGCGATGCGAGCGATTGTTTGATAAGGGCAAGCGACTGGTCCGGAGAAAGGTTTTGCACCAAGGCCGCCTGAGCCGCGGCATTCTCGCTCTCGGCATCATTGAAAGAGGACTGCGCACTGTTGAACGCGGTCTGCAGGTCGGGATTCGCAGAGGCGGCTTCAAGGAACGCGACCGCGCTTTCCGTCTGGTTCATCCTCGTTTGTGCGGTACTGAAAAGATTCTGATTCTGGGCCCACAGGATGAAATTGTTCACGCCCTCGCTGAGCGGAAGGAATGAACTCTGGCGCCACGAAAGCACCTGCGCGGCGATCGCCTTCGTGCCGGCAATGCCGACAACATTCAGCTGTGCCATTTCCGAATCATAGAAATTCGCCGCCTCGTTGAGGTTCCCTAGGAGTTGCGACTGGAGCGACTGGACGTCGCTCGGGGCGGTCGTGCTCGCCAGATTCGTCTGGATCGTCTGCACCTCCTGCTCCGCGCATACGATCGTGTCGCCGACCAATATTTTGCGCAACGCGAGTTCCTGCTTTATCTCATCCGACGTGCTAAGCGACGGGTCATTTTGGATCGCCGTTATCTGGGCGATATCCCCCGCCGTGATGCCGCACTCGGCGGCGTGCGCGGCCGGCGCCCGTACGATGCCAAAAATAAAAATGACTCCTGCAACGAGCAGGGCAGAGAACGCGGTCGTCGCCATGATCTTTGATCGCGTCATTTAATTTGATAGTTGTTGCAATGCTTGATCGACGGTGAGCGTCGTAGGCGTGGTCGACGCGGTCGATGTGGATTGGGTGGTGGCCGCCGGCGTAGAGACGGAGGAGGTGGCCTGCGTGCCAAGCGCCGCGGCGAACACTTTCGTAAGCGACGCCGTCGATGTGACGGTCGATCCTGTCATCGCCGTCGATGTCGTCTGCGGGTATTCAACGTCCGCCAGCTGGATCTGCATGTCGATCGCCTGCGCCTCTGCGTGCAATCCCTGCGGGTCGATCACCGAATATTGTATCGGCGAGATGGAGCGTGTCGGAGAAAAACTTCCCGTCAAAATAAGTATGAAAAATCCGGCGAGCACCACCGCGACGCCCGTTTCGAGCACGTGCAAAAACGCGAACACGCCGCGCATCGTCGGCCGCATGTTCTGCGGAGAAAGCAAAATCTCCGTACGCGTCCTCTGCGAGAACTCCGCGTCGGGCTGGATCTTCTTGAATTGTTTGAGGGTGTCGTATAGCTTCATGTTCTTTCTAATCTTCTACAGTTTCATCGCCCAATTTCTTCTTCAACTCCATGATGGCGCGGTGTTGGGCAAGCTTCACGGCGCCTTCCGATTTTTTGAGGATCACCGCCGTTTCCTTGAGGGGCAGATCTTCAACAAATCGCAGAATGATAACGTCCTGATAATCCGGCTTGAGCTTTTGGATGGCGCGATGCACCTTCTCGAGCTGCAACTTTATGGAAAGATCGGACTGCGCAACGGCAGGAATAATAGATGACTCGGGATCCAGCTTGTCGAGACTCACATCGTCCTTTTTTGAACGATAGTGGTCGATCACCATGTTCCGCGCGATCTGGTAGAGCCAGCTCGAGAACGGATGCCCGCGATGCTTGTAGGTCCGTACCTTCTGCCAAGCGGACAAGAACACGTGATGGGTGATATCCTCGGCTTCCTCACGGCTGCCGACCTTGACCACAATAAAACGGTATATAGCCGGTTGATAACGGTCGTAGAGAGAGCCAAAAGCCGAGGAATCGCCCCCGACGGCTGACCGAATGAGTTTTTCTTCCTCACCGTCTATCATGTACAACGAGAATTATATGGATAAGTTACGCGTTTTCGAAGGGTTTTCCGTAGGTCTTCTCTAGCAAAAATGCCCCACACAACATAGGGCACTCTTTATATGTCTAGGATAACGCTTTTGGCCCTTCTCTACAAGATTGCTTTCCCCTATACTATAGATAAATTTATGGCTGGAAAATTCATCGTCATAGAGGGAACGGACGGTTCGGGTAAGGGAGAACAAACGATCCGACTCGTAAAACGGATAAAAGATTCCGGGAAGACGGTGGCTCCCTTTGATTTTCCGCGATACGCCGAACCATCTGCTTGGTTCGTGAGCCAGTTTCTCAATGGCAATTTTGGGACGATCGACGAGGTCGGCCCGAAGACCGCTTCCCTCTTTTATGCGCTCGACCGATATGCCGCCGCGCCGGCGGTTCGCGTCGCGCTCGCTGAAAACGATGTCGTAATCTCCAATCGCTACGTCGCTTCGAGTTTGGGACATCAGGGATCAAAATACGACGACATGAACGAGCGCAAAGAATATTTTGAGTGGAACAACGATCTTGAGTACAGCATCAACGGGATCCCGAAACCGGACCTTAATATTATTCTGCACATCCCGGCGGAAATCGCACAAGCGCTTGTAGATAAAAAAATGGAGCGTCAATATCTGAGCGGCAAGAAGCGCGATCTTCACGAAGCGGACATCCATCATTTAAAGAGAGCTGAGGAGACCTATAAGCAACTCGCGGCATTGTATCCAAATGACTTTACTGTCGTGGAATGCGTGGAAAACGGGCAACTGCTTCCCATAGACGCAGTGCACGAAAAAGTGTGGGCGATTGCCGCAAGGACACTCGGATGCTAACCCTTCCCCTGCAGCCGATTTCTCAGCTTCTCTTCTTTCGCGAGGATCGCCTCTTCGGTGCCGCGGCGGGCAAAGCTGTAATCATTCATATCCACCAGCATCGCTTTCGTAATGAGCGGCAGTTTGTCTTTCAATAGCCGGAATTTTTCCTGCTCTATAAAACGGTAGTTCGGATGACCCTGCGGCCCGGTGCGAAGCTCCGCCTCCCAAAAGAACTGGCGCAGGTTCTGGTATTGTTGGAACCGCACACGGTACGCAAACGGCACCACGTATTGCGCGAGCTCGGGCGAATGCGCCTCGAGTTTTTTAAAAAGCGGCACGATTGATTCCATTGTTTTTCGGTAACGCTCTTCGAGCCCGGCCCACACGATCTCTTCGGGCGTATCATACCCGTGCCGGACGGTGAACAACTGGCGCTCCTGCGTCATCATGCGATGGCGGTGCAGATCACGATACGCGCCGATGTCCATCAGGATGTCGAAGCGTACGTAGCTGTTCTCAAAAGCGCGGCCCACCTTATGCCAGCGCTGGGTGCGACCAGAGAGATACGCCGCGAGCAATTTTTCTTTTTCCTCCGGCAAAAGATTTTTCGCTTTCGCCATGCACGCCTCCCACTCCGCATGGCTCGCCGCATAAAGGATTCCCGCAAGCACTTTTGCTTCCGCATCGGCGTCGTACTCAACAAGCTTCACCACCGGGCCGGTCGCGGGGACGGCCTCATCGGCAGGCGAGAGCTCCGCGTGTGACGCCTTCACAAAATCACGCGTGACCTGCATGCGATGCCCAAGATATTCCTGATACTGATGCGACTTCTCGTCCTGCAAGCGGAGCAGGAGCGATGGGATCTCTTTGTCGAGCTCTCCCCTCAGCGTTTCGGAGATCCAGCGAAACTCGCCAAGCTCGTGCGCGGCCATGCGGTTCACCGCATACTCCAGCGCCTGCGCGTTCCCACGAAAGCCCACCTGGCCGAGCGTCGCCATCGGCAGCATCCCCCGCAGTGTATCGAACGCTTTCTTCTCAAGCACGCTGTCCTTTTCTTCGTAATTTGCCTTTAGCCATACTTTCAAATCTTCGATGAGCGCGGTGTATGTCTCAAAAAGATTGTCGAGTGTGCTCTTGTATTCCTCAAGCAGGCCTAATTTTTCCAGATCCGGTTTTGGGGTGTAATATAAATAATTCCCGCCCACTTTTTTTGCGAAGCTAACGTACCGCGTGGACTTCTCGATCGGCTCCAAGCCGATGCGCTGATCCTCAAGATACTTCATTGCCACCTGCGAGATCCCCCAGAACGCCACATGCGTGCCCGTCATCTGGGCGATGGAATCATCACCGTACTGCGAAAGCCATTTGACGTAAAACGCCTGCGCACGCTGATTGTTCAAAATATTCTTGAATCCGTGCTCGTTCAGGAACGTGATCGTGTCTTTCAGTTCCGCGCCGAGCTTCGGGTCGCTGTCGATGATCGGTTTCAGATACTCGTCGTGTAAAATACGCACGAGCGAACCGCTCGCGCGGCTTGCGCGTGAGCACAGCGCACCCACGATCTCCGGCGGCAAATTGCGCAGCACGGAGATAAACCCGTCGAGGTCGCTTACGAACGGCCCAAGCAGGAACCGCTCCTCGTCGGTCCATGCTTCGCTCGGAAAATCGGGGCGGTATGCTTCGTTATCATTCATTGGGTCGGTCGCGTTATTTCCCGGACTTCATCCACTGATTGTTCTTCTTAAAATTCTTCCAGTACTGCGACGCCTGCGGTTTCATCGCGCCAAAATATTTGCTGCCGAGCGCCTTCTTGCCATACGGATGGTCGGCGGGCGAAGAGAGCGGCGTGAACGACATCTGCGCGATCGGCATCTTATAGTAGAGCTTGATCGGGAGCGGAGAGACGTTGTGCAGCTCGAGCGTCATCTTTAATTTATTTCCCGGATCAAGATAACCCGCCGTCGCGTGAATGATGAGCCCGATGCGCCCGAGCGAGGACTTCCCTTCCAGCCGCCCCACCATATCGTCGCCGACGCCCACCACCTCGTAGACCATGCCGAGCGCGAACTCCCCCGGATGGAGCACGAACTGCTTCTTATCATTGATCGTCGCCTTCTCCATGATATGGTCGATAGGCTCCTTCGGGTCGATGCACACCTGGTCGTTCGTGCGGAACACCAAAAAGTCCGCGCCGAGATGCAGGTCTATAGAGGCCGGCTGGATCGCGTGCGGGAACAACGGCTCGACGGATATCCTTCTGTTCTTTAATGCTTTTTTAATGTCGCGGTCGGAGAGGATCATTGCTATAGATTTTAGCGCAGAAAATGGATTGTGTAAATTCCATGCATCTGATAGATTTGAGAAGGTATTTCTCCGCGAAAGGAGCCTCATGGACAGAAATTATAAGAGGGCAGCACGAATCCTGAGACCCATCGAGCCTGTGCAGGTACCCCCGAACTATCAATGCAGTAAGTGTCATGAAACAAGCCGAAGGCTATGGCTTGATACCAGCGCCGGTCACGGAAAAGACATTCCTCTTTTCTGTATGCTATGCGCCGAACGCGACGAGGTGAGGATACATGGGCCCCACTGGACAAGCGCCAGGCATCAGGGAATTGGTGATGCTATCGGACGCTATCTTGCAGCCGTGCCGATCGAGGGCGGTTCGGGATACTACGATCCGAACAATATCCCAAAAGAACGGCGTAAGTGGTGGAAGTCACTTAAACTAAATCCTCATAGCCATCAGGCCAGTTGATAACACCCGCCCCGGCCGACCTCAAGCGTCGTCGGGGTTTTTCTTTTTTTGAGCGGGTAAGGGGAGTCGGACCCCTGTCGTCTGATTGGCAACCAGATGTAATACCGTTATACGATACCCGCTTTACGGATTCATTATATAGAGCCGCGCAAAAAAATCAATCCGTTTTTGTGCCCTTCCAACGTCTCCAACTTGAAGGGGTGCGCCCCGAGTGAGACCCCACAAGCATTCTTGAGGATTGTCGAGAGTAGCCCTTCCCCTTCCTTTGGAAGGACCTCGGTCGCTAGGCTACGGAAACAATATAGGAGATTTTAGGAGGTATTTCGAGCGCCGGAAGCACCTCGGTCGCTGTAAAATTGCTATCGGCAAAAACCCAAACAATGCCAAAACTTCAGCACTTATCCTGAATGAAATTTCAACAAAATCAGGGTTCCGCACCCGTTCTGAAAATTTCTTTTGGGTTTTATTCCTGGCGCAGGAGACGTCTAGGATAGTCTTCAAATTCTACAGAATGATACACGCTAGGGTATATCATATGTGTAGTTTCGGGTAGTTTTACCAAACACGTCAGATAGAATGAGGAGAAATCGGAATGTGACAGCGAAAACACGTGTCTCATTTCGATGTAACATTTGCAAAAAAGCTAGGAATTATAAGTGCTAATCACGAAACACGGCCGTGTCCCATTTGTCTCAAAGATCACTCGCTTTGATATCAATCAACTTCTGGAAGGTGGTATCTTTTTCAAGCCAGAGATAGAACGTTTTTCGGGAGATGCCCACTGCGGTGCAGGCCTTCGCGACCTCGCCGCCGGACTTCTCGAAAGACATCAGAAAATGAAGTTTTTTGATGAGCGTCCGGAGCTGGGGACCTTGGAGCGCTGCCATCTTTTCAAGCCGAGCGGTAATGGCTTTCTCCTGCCATGCGGCTCGGGTCGCATACGCCCCGCCATGCTTCTGCATCATTTTCTCGTCCCACGGATCGGCGGTAACCCTGTCGGTACGCATGAAGAGATATACAAGGCACGCATTGAGGTTGCCGCTTTTTACGAAGTGTTCTAACTGCTCGATATCGTTTTTCCCCAATGGGACAATGACCACTTGATGCCGGGTGAACACGCGGAAAAGCCGCTCGTAATCATCGGCAGGCACCTCGTCGGCACTGGTCGCCAGGATAAAAAGCGTATCCTCTTCCTCGCGAACGCTCATAATGACGGACTCAAGATCAACATCATCGACTTCCTGATTCAATCTGTTTTTGACAAGGATCTCGACCGCTTTGAATTCGCCGATGAGTCCTTCGCCGAGAAGCTGTAAGAGAGGCGATGCTCCCGCCTTACGGAACGCCATGCTCGCATAACTGCCGAAATGCGTCAGCCGTTCCGCGACGACCGGCGTACGCGTGAAGTGATAACTGAAAATCGAGGCGAAGAGATGTTGGACGCGCTCGGTGAAACTTGAAGTGCTCGCGATGTTTTTGTTCATACTCACAACGGAACTTTGATGCACGAGACCATGATAGCAATTCCCCTGCGCGAACACAAAGAACGAACATCTGATTTTTGCTTTGACAACGCGCCAGTTCCATGCGATTCTCTATTTGATTCGTTTCTCAGCTCTTTGGAGGTGAACAATGCAGATCTTCTTGTCTATTGTCACGGCGTACCTCATTCTTTTCACGCTTGTTGCATGGGCTGCGAAATCGAGGGTCGTCTATGTTGGGCTCGTGATACTCGCAGGCCTTGGGGCAACCGACGGCATCGTTCGGCTTTCCCAACATCCCAGTACACTCTCCGCACTTATCGCCGAAATTTGTATCATCCTCGTGATAATCAATGCATTCCGGGCACGATCAGCGTCGTCATCCCCGTAAAATACTCTGGAATCAAATTCAAACTCCTCGCGACAACATTATCGTCACGAGGATTTTTATGTCGTACTACGTTGACCTCTACTCGTGCCCGTTCACCCATCCCCTTGTGATGGGGCCGAAGTATCCGGTGGCATGTATACCCACGAATGCCTGAAACTCCGCAAGAGCGTTGTAGGTAAGCATGCCAAAGGTCTGGGTAACACCATGGGCTTTGAGCTTTGTTGCGGCAGGGCCCGTGACTTCAGATATGAGGTATCTTTGTAGGTCGGTCACTGCGGGTCCTGTGTCCCAGAGCTGTAGGTCGGTCGTAAATGCGTATGGCGAGAAAGTAACGGTTGTCGTCGTATTCCCTGCTTGTGCCTCAAGGCTTTGAAGTTCTGCGAGAAGGATGTTCAGCTCTGCTTGGAGGGAGGAGGTCGTGATAGCGGTGGAGGGAGTGGTTGAGGTGGAAACAAGGAGCGGGGAGGAAGAGGCGGTTGATGATGCGGTCGAGGTGGCCGTGGAAACAACGATAAATGCGCTTTGAGGCACGCCTCCTCCCCCGCCTCCTCCAGAAGATACGGATGGGGCGTTGTATACAGTGACCGATATTGCTTGGGAGGTTGTTGCATTCCCTGCGCCGTCCACCGCGATGGCCGTGATGTTGTGAGACGCATTGTTTGTTTGCGTAGTGTCCCAATTGATGGAGTACGGGCTCGAAGTAGATTCACCAAGGAGAGAGCCATCGAGATAGAAGGCGACGGACGAGACGCCGCTTATCGCATCACTTGAGGATGCGGCGATGGACGTGGCCCCAGAGACGGTCGCCCCGCTCGTGGGGGAAGTGATGGAGACTGCGGGAGGAGTGTTATCGACGGTGATTGTGATCTCTGAAGAGCTCGCGATATTGCTGTTGTTGTCGGTTGCCTCTGAATACAGCGTATGAGAACCGTCGCTCGCCATGGTTGTATCCCAGGATATTGTGTAGGGACTCGAAGTCACGGTGCCGAGAAGAGTGCTACTTGAGTCGAGGTAAAACTGGACTGAGGAGATACCGACGGTTGAAGTGGCAGTTGCCGTGACGGAGATGGTGCCTGTGGCGATAGTACCGCCCGTGGGTGAGAGCAACGTCGTTCCGATGCCAGTCGTATTAATAGTGAAAGATACGGGGATGTATTGCGGCGAGCTTGAGGCGGCGGAATCGGCAATCGTCGCCGTCGCATTGTACGTGCCGAGAGCCAGGGTCGCGGGATTCACGATGAAAGAGGCGCTCGTCGTCGCATTGCCGGAAAGTGATCCGGATGCCGGACTGAACGTGAGCCACGACTGAGTGCTTGATGCCGACCAGTTGAGGGTCGTGCTCGTCGCTCCCGCGTTCGTAACGACGACCGATTGCGTCGAAGTCGCCGTGCTCCCGTGCGCGGCGGAAAAATTGAGCGTCGAAGTAGGCACGGAGAGGACGGCTTGGTTCGAGACCGTGACCGTGATCGAAGTCGAAGTTGCCGTGTTGCTGTAATTGTCCGTCGCCAAGGCATAGAGCGTGTGCGATGTGTTCGTTGCCGTCCCCGTGTTCCACGAGATCGTGTACGGCGACGAAGTTACGGCCGAGCCGAGCGGCGATCCGTCGAGGTAGAACTGGACGGAGGAGATGGATGCGGGACTCACGGCTGATGAAGTTGCGGTGACGGAAATGGTTCCTGAAACCGTAGAGCTTGCCGTCGGTGCGGTTATGGAGACAGAGGGCGTGCTCGTTTGGGTATACACATACGCACCCATTTCCCATCCGGCACCGAAACTGTTCTGGTTGTCCAAGATAATAGAGGAGGGCCAGGTGGAGGCAGGATCGAGACCCATGTCATAACTCGTGCCAAGGTTCAGGCCTGCGTCAATGGCAGGAGAGGAAGATTGAAGCGTGAAATCAGTAGAAGTAGAATAAGAACCAGAAAGATCGGTGAAGAGGGGGTTGGCATTGAGAGAATTTGCATCTTGGCCGCTGTTTTGTTTCCAACCAACAAAGTTGTAATTTGTATATCCCCAATCAAACGGACTTGCGGCGCTGCCATAGTAAAGATTATTATTGATGGTTTGACCCGTTTCACATTCTGGTGCTATAACGATCGCCGACTTTCCGGGAGAGGCATATGCGATATTATTCTCTACAGTCATACCCATACAATTTGTCACATTGTAGAAATTAAGCTCACCTGCGTTCCAAGATTGGGTGTCGTTGTTATAGAGAGTGTTGTTATAAACTAAATGGCCGCTCCCCGTGAGGTCGATCCCCCCATCCGTATTACCGTAAGCGATATTCCCATAAATAGTCGTCGTCGCACTGTAAGTGTCCACCTCAATTCCCTCGGCTTGCATATTCGCCGTACCATTATTGTAAGAGAGGTTATATCTGATCACATTTCCGGCACCCGCTCCATACGTATAGATACCTCCTGCGTCGTTTTTGTTCTGAGCACAGTAGGACACTTGATTGTTCTCAATTGTGTTATCTATTGGTCCTGTGCCGCCGTAATTTGAAAGAATAATCCCTTCATAATCCATATATCCGACAATATTTCCTTTGATATCATTCGTACTATTAGTTCCCGAGCCATATCCACTTATTTGAATACCCTGATATCCATAAGTAATGGAGTTTCCTTGGATCAGGCTGTTTGACGAACCGTTCAATAAAATCGAGCTAGCATCATTTCCACCGTCAAAGGCAAAAGAATTCCCTGTGTTGATAATAGTGTTATCCAATATTGAAAGATTGTTCGAGTTCTGAGCATACAAATCTGCCGCGACTGCTCCGTAAAGTTCTAGGTTTTCGACGGTGATATAGTTTTTCGCAATCATCTGAATGGCAGCGTTTCTTGTTCCCACTTCCACTCCAGACGGATTTGATGTCTCATAAAGATAGATATTATCGTTAGCCCAATACCAATCTCCATTAGACGTCAGTGCGCCCATAGATGTTTGATAAGTTCCCCTGACACCATTTACAATTACGACACCTTGACCGTCATACGGTTGAGTACCCATCGAAACTTGCCATACATTCGGAACACTGACTGTGAAGGTGTATCCCGCCGAATCGTTATATGATCCATTCGATGAGAAGCCGTTACTCGTCCAGTTATAGCTGCTCCCTCCTGACGAGGAAACGATGGTGACGCCCGTTGTCGATGGCGTTTTAACCTGTACGACGCTTGCAGTGTCCCAAAGATCGGTATCGCCGGAATTCTCACCCCCATAGCCTTGGTCGAAATCACCAGACCCGGCTGTTGAATCTGCTGTGGCATAGAAGACATATTGCGCCCACGAAACTGGAGCGACGAATGCGGTATTGGCGATCTTGGTTCCTGCCTCGTTCTGCATAAAGAGTTGCTGTCCAGCATCCGTTCCTTTTTTCATATATACAGAATTTTGCAACAGCATGCCGCTCGACACAGCGAAGTATTGGGCGGCGGCATTGTAACTTGAGCTAAGAGTAACTTGGAGACAGCTCGAAGAATGGCAACCGCTGCTGAGTGTGGTATACGATCCACCGCCGCTTAAATAGCCATTGTTAGCAAGGGTTGGATCACCCAGTAACTGGCTCCCATACGTCTCCCCTGTGCCTGCGGTTTTGATGTACCCGGATACACATTGGGTCGGATTGGTTGCAGAGCATACGGTAATGTCGTCTCCGATATATGACGATAGTGTTACGCCACCGGTTCCATTGAAATCGACGAAGGCCGCTCCGTTGACCGTGGACAGCTTCATGTTCGCCTGAGTTACAGATCCGGTTATGTTCGAACTTGCCGCCCACCCCGTTACAATATTTGATCCATTGATTATCGGCTTCGCTCCGCTCCCGTACGCCCCGAAGGTGATGGGGCTACCAGACGTGCCAGATGACGGTATACTGAGCTGTTCCCGCCAGGTGCAACCACTGTTAAAGAGGATAGAATCGCCATGGTTGAAGGTCGATGAATTTACTTTCGCGATGGTGAGCCATGGGGTTGAAGAACTGGTTCCATTATTAGAGTCATTTCCAACGACGCCACAATTCGAGACATAATAGGTCGTGCCCGCGGCTTGAGCCAAATTCATGGGAAACGCAAACAAACCAATCGACAGTTGGACGACTAGAAGAAAAATCAAGAAACGTGAAAATGATTTTAGGGGTGGTGAATGGTACATATTATTTATGTTTAATATAGCAAAATCGGAATCAGTGGGAAATAGAATAAGTGTATCCGCTCGAATCATCCCTGTTAAATCCCGAGGCTTCCGAAGTCCAGTTGTAGGTTGAACCGCCAGCGGTGGAGACGATGGTGACGCCTGTCGCGGAGGGGGTAAGGACCTGCTTGACACTAGGACTATCAAATAGAGTCGTGTTGCCAGTATTTTCACCGCCATATGCTTGGTTGTAACCTGCGCTTGAGTCCACGGCCATATAGAAAATATAGTTAGTCCAGCTTGCAGGAGAAACGTATCCCGTGCCGACGATGGTTCCCAAATTGTCACTCATAAACGCAGTCATCCCGGCGTCAGTACCCAGTTTCATCCAAACAGAGTTTCGCATGAGCATCCCTGGACTCCATGTAATATTCCCGAGATACTGCTGAGCAACGCTATAAGAACCACCCAAAGTAAGCTGAAGGCAATTCGCAGAATGGCAAGAGCCACCGCTGAGAAACGCGTAGGTACCACCACCGCTTAGCCAGCCAGAAGTATTATTTACGAAAGTGGAATTGCCAAGTTGTTCACCCCCATACGTCTCTCCCGATCCCGCGGCCTTGATGTAACCGACGAGTTGGTGGCCTGTACTGTCCGTAATGATGAGCTTGTCGCCAATATAAGAGGTGAGGGTGCCTGCGGAACTAAAGTCCACGAAGGCGGTGTTTGCGATAAGGCTCATCTTCATGTTGGATTGGGTGACAGAGCCGGAAGAAAGGCTCGGATTTGCATAGTCCTGGGGAGCAAGAGCAAGGGATGCTCCTTTCTCAAAGAGGTCAGCGTAGCTTCCTCCGTCGTTCGTCTCAATCGATTGGTATTTCTGAGACTCAAGATTGGTGGTGAGCTCATACTTGGTGCCTTGCATCTGATAGGTGTAGAAGTAGCCTGAGCTTGTGGTATTCGTAGGATCAACAGGAAGAGATCCAAGAGGAGACTTGGTGGACATACCAGAGAAGTTCACTGGGATCCAACCCGTGCCGTCTACGTTTCGGTAGGTGCTTGATGCGGCGCAATGCCAGGTAAAGAGGCTTGAGGTCGCAAGGCCTAAGCCCTGACACTGATCTCCTGCGGTGGTCGTGGCTGATGGATCAGGGATGGAGATATATGTGGTGGAAGCGGATCCTAAAGAGCTTGCGGAAAAATCCGTCTGATAGAGCCCAAGGGCATTGGTCAGGGTATCCATGTCAGAAACTCTATTGCTGTCCCTACTTTGTTTGAGAAGCTCCGCGGGATTCAGAGTAAGCACGACCACAACCGCGAGGATGGCGATGATGGCAATGACGACGAGAAGCTC
>DATCDU010000018.1:0-41983 GCA_036510525.1 Minisyncoccota bacterium | reverse complement strand
CCCCCGCCACTATTAATAGAGGGGCCCCGGGCGCGTGTACCGCCGCATTTTGAGCCGAATTCAAGGGTATTTGAGCGGTTTTGGCCGTCATTTGCGCTTGTTTGGGTTGAGGTTTGGGGGTCATTGTGGTATCATAGAATTCATAAGTACGACTATCCAAAAGCTCAAAAGCGACTACAAGCCATTAGGAGTGGCCGTTTTTTTGGCGGTTGGCGGATTGTTGTCCGGACTTCTTTGGAGCTCTCTTTTTGTTTCCGGCCCGGCGGGGATGGTCCAGGAACATAGGACTCCGGGCAGTCCCCTTTTGATCCCTCAGGCGGAGGGCGCCGAGATAGACAGCGCGGCGCTTACCCCACAGAGCGCCCCCTTCCTCGCTTCCCCCAATGCTGGCGCCAGTAATCTCCAATTGGCTGAGAACGTTGATGTACTCTATGGCCAGGGCGCCCTTAGGGACTCCGAGCCGGTGGTAAAGACTAAGACGACCAATTCGGGAAGTGGTGGAACGACAGTGTTAGCAGAAGGCATCATCTATACGGCGGTCGCGAACGATACCCTGCGATCCATATCCACTGCATTCAAGGTTCCTATGAATACGATAGTTCAATTCAACCCATCTGTAAATTTTTCCCCGCTTGAGCCCGGTGTTTCCATCGTCATTCCTGGCAAGAACGATATTTAGAATATCTCTTTCAGCCGATAGCTGAATGCTTCTGCGAGGTGTTCGGATGAGACGGCATCTTTTTCCTCAAGGTCAGCGATCGTGCGGGCTATCTTCAATAGGCGGTAATATCCCCGCGGAGAAAGATGACTGTTATCCAGCGTCTCCAAGAATGAACGCGCTTCCGCGTCCATATTGATCGTTCCCCGCACTTCCCGCGAACTCAATTCGGCATTCAGCTTTGCATATCGCCTGATCTGCGTCGCTCTTGCGCGGATGACGCGCTCTTTTATCGCCGCGCTTTCTCCCCGCGCTTCTCCGACGGAGCTCGTCCGTAATTCTTCGATCGCGACCCGCCCCACCTTCACCTGCATGTCGATGCGATCGAGCAACGGCCCGGATATTTTCTTTTGATATTTTATTATCTCGTACGCGGAACATTTGCATTCTTTCTCCGCATCGCCATAAAATCCACATGGGCAAGGATTCATCGCCGCCACAAGAATGAACTTTGCGGGGAATGTGACGCTCTGTTTTGTGCGCGCGAGATGCACCACCCCCGATTCCAATGGTTGGCGTAACGCCTCAAGCGCGTTCTTTTGAAATTCGGGCAGCTCGTCAAGAAAAAGTATTCCGCGATGCGCGAGACTGATCTCTCCCGGACGCGGATCCTGTCCTCCGCCGACGAGGGCCGTGATGGATGCGGTGTGATGAGGCGCACGGAACGGCCGTTCGCGAATAAGCCCGTCATTGCTTAATCCCGCGGCGCTCCACACCTTCGTCGTCTCAATGGCCTCGGGCGTGGTAAGGTCCGGCATGATGCCCACGAGCGCGTGCGAAAGAAATGTCTTTCCCACGCCAGGCGGACCGAAGAGCAGGACGTTATGCATCCCCGCCGCAGCGATCGTAAGCGCGCGCTTCGCATTCTCCTGCCCGATGACTTCAGAAAAGTCCGCAGTGATGATCCGGTGCCGATCTCTCCCCTCATTGAATCGTACGGGCATGCGATCGATCTTACCTTCCAGGATGCCGATCATCTCGCGAAGATCAGCAACCGGAATAACCTTGAGACCCACGATCGCCGCCGCTTCGTTGGCGTTCTGGCGCGGAAGGAATAAATATTTGAAGCCTTCATCTGCGGCCTTCTGAGCAACATTGAGCGCGCCACTCACGGGACGAAGCCGTCCATCAAGCGCGAGTTCACCCAAAAATATTTTATCAGAACAATCAAATTCCCGTATCTGCTTTGTGGCGAAAAGATATCCGAGCGCGATCGCAAGGTCGTAGTGCGAGCCGGTCTTTTTTATGTCCGCTGGCGCGAGGTTGATCGTGATCTTCCGGTTCTCGCGGTTCGGCGGTTTGATCCCCGCATTTTTCAGCGCGGAGTTGACGCGCTCCTTCGCCTCGCTGAGAGACCGGTCGCCGAGCCCGACGATATTGAACGAGTGCAACCCGACGTTGATGTCTGCTTCTACCTCGATGATCTTTGCGTCGATCCCCTCGAGTGCTGCCGAATATAGCCGCCCCATTTTTTTGCTCATGCATGCACTATGGCATGCCGTGCATTAAAAGGATTTAAAAAGTCATACCCTTCTTGTACCTAGTGCGCGGACGCAACGGTACAAGAAGGGTATGGCTTTTTAAATCCCAGGGTTAGAGAGATAACTTGCAGGCTTTGCAGAAACGTGATTCGGGATCGATCGCGAGGATTTCGCGCTCGATGGGCTTTCCGCACTTCTCACAAATTCCGTAGGTGCCGGACTGGATCTTCCCGAGCGCGATCTCGATCTCACTCAAACGATCCTTTAACTCCTGCGCAGCGGCCAGCTGGTCCCCTACCTGCTCGGATTTATCGCTCTCCTCGTCGCCGTGATCAATATCGCTTCCAAAATCGACCGGCCGCTCATCTCGTGCGATCTCCGCCGCGACCATCGCCCGCTCCTTTTCTAAAGCAGTTTTATATTCTTTTAATTGGTCTTGGTTCATAGTTCTATAAGAATACGGCGGGATGCTCCCGAAGGCAATATGTATGAGCGAGGTCGACATCCGTGGATGGGTCAACCCAAGGATATGTGGATAACTATAGATATAGGTCGTTAGACCATAAGCGTCTTTGCCGGATTGCAGGATTAAATAGAAATAATCCGGCAAAACCCGATAAGCCTATAAAACCTAGCGTTAAACAAAAATGTTTTCCAAAATTGTTTTACGGAAAACACAATTTTAATTCAAAATGCGTGTTTTAAGCAATAAAAAGTGTAAAACATTTTAAATGTGTTTTTCGTAAAACACATTTAAAATGTTTAGACCAAAATGAGGCCTATAAATTAATGGTTCCCCTATGAAAAATATAGAAACCGGCAAAATCGGCGAAAATATCGCATATAAATATCTATTAAATAATATGTATTTAATATTGGCGAGAAACCATAAAGAAAGATTCGATGAAATAGATATTATTGCTCGCCATCGGGACGGAACACTGGTGTTTTGTGAAGTAAAAACCTTGACCGCCCAAAGGGGGTCATCCTTGGGTGGTTTTATGCCTGAAGATAATCTTAGCCAGATGAAGCGTCGGAAGATGATCCGAGCTGCTCAGGCTTTCCTAATAAGAAATCCGGGAATGGCTTGGGAGAATAGGGGATGGCAGATAGACCTTATCGCAATTGTCCTCAGAAATGGGACATTTGGCGATTTGCGACATTATGAGAATATTTAGAGGATCCTTTTTGTTTTTATGCCCTTGACATAAAGCGCCGTTTTCAAATACAATAAAAGGACGATGTAAGTCCGCTTTGAAGCGGCTTTTTTTAAAGAGACA
This sequence comes from Minisyncoccota bacterium, assembly GCA_036510525.1. GTDB lineage: Bacteria > Patescibacteriota > Minisyncoccia > UBA6257 > 2-01-FULL-56-20 > JAKAGE01. Next base: position 38,504 of record DATCDU010000018.1, on the reverse strand, counting down.
CAACTTAATAACAATTAAATAAATGTTAAATATAAAGGAATTATCAAAAGCGCTGAAGCAGGTTGCAGAAGAGAAGGGATTGGATCCGGATAAGGTCATGGAAGTGATCGAGTCATCCATCGCGGCTGCTTATAAAAAAGAATATGGCGAACGCGGCGAGGTCGTGAAGTGCAAGATGGACCAGAAGACCGGCGAGCTGAACTTTTGGCAGACAAAGACCGTCGTGGACGATACGATGGTGCGTTTTGTTGATGAAGAGGAAGAAGCCCTAGCCGTTGAAGGCGCTGCCGGGGAAGGCAAGGAAGAGGAAAAACTTCCGCGTTTCAATCCCGAGCGGCACATTACTTTGGCTGACGCGAAGAAAGTTAAAAAGGATGCCGCGCTCGGCGAAGAGGTAATGTTTCCATTAGAGACGCACGAGGACTTTGGGCGCATCGCGGCGCAGACCGCAAAGCAGGTGATCCTGCAGAAACTACGTGAGTCCGAGCGCGACTCCATTTTGAACGAGTGGCGTGGCCGCGAAGGCCAGATTGTGAGCGGCGTGATCCAACGCTTTGAGCGCGGAAATATTTTTGTGGACCTCGGGCGTACGATTGGCGTGATGTTTGGGAACGAATCCATTCCGGGAGAACACTATAGAGCAGGGGAGCGGTTGCGATTTTTGGTGGTGGCAGTGCAAGAGGACACGCGCTTGCCGGGAATAATCCTTTCGCGTTCACATCCAAAATTTGTTGCAGAACTTTTCCGCATGGAAGTACCGGAATTGGTTGAGGACGCGATCGAGATCAAGGCGATCGCGCGCGAACCGGGCAATCGTACGAAGATCGCGGCGGCGTCAAAGGCGGACGGCGTTGATCCGGTGGGCGCGCTTGTGGGCCAGCGCGGCACGCGCGTGATGGCAGTGAACAATGAGCTCGGCAACGAGAAGATCGATATCGCGGAATGGTCCGACGATCCGGAGAAGTTCATCGCGAATGCGCTCTCGCCGGCGAAGGTTGAGAAGGTTGAGATCCTGCCGCGGCGCGAAGCGCGCGCGTATGTGCCGGAGAGCCAGCTCTCGCTCGCGATCGGAAAAGGCGGACAGAACGTGCGGCTTGCGGCAAAGCTGACGGGCTGGAAGATTGACGTGCGGTCACAAACGCGGCCGGAGGAAGAAGTGGAGGGTGGCGTCGCGGGACTTGTTGATGCGGGCACCGCAGGCGGCGACCAAATCGCCGCGCCGGAGGAGGACGACAAAGAGGATATTGCAATATAAAAGTTATATAATAGAAGAAAACTAAACTATGTCACCCTGGGAAAAAGTTCCGATTGGAGAGAATGCGCCGGAGATCATCAATGTGATCATTGAGATCCCAAAGGGCAGCCAGAACAAATATGAGTTTGACGAGAAGCTTGGGGTCTTCAAGCTTGACCGGGTCATCTACGGTTCGTATCACTATCCACTCGATTACGGATTCATTCCGGGCACTCGCTCCGAGGACGGCGATCATTTGGATGCACTCGTGATGGGCGGCGACCCGCTCTTTTGCGGATGCCTTACGGAAGTGCGTCCCATCGGCCTGCTCGGCATGATCGATTCCGGCGAGCCAGATGCCAAAGTGCTTTGCGTCCAGGCGAACGATCCGCGATTCGCGACGATCAAAGATATCAAAGACATTGAGGCGTATAACCCCCATCTCTTAAAAGAGATCGTGAACTTTTTTGAAACGTATAAGACCTTACAAAAGAAAGAAGTGAAGACCTCCGGATGGAGTAATGCGGAGGCGGCAAAGGAAGAAATAAAGAAGGCTCAGGCAGTGTACGAAAAAGAAACACACTCATAATGAAAAAATTTGAATACGAAAACCAGTATCTGATCCCAACGGTCATCGAGAAAACCTCGAACGGGGAGCGGGCGTACGACATCTATTCGCGGTTGCTCAAGGAGCGCATCATTTTTCTTGGCGGCCCGATCAATGATGCCGTTGCGAACACGGTGATCGCGCAGTTGCTCTTCCTCGCGCACGAGGATTCCAAGAAGGATATCCAGCTCTACATCAACAGCCCCGGCGGCTCGGTCACGGCCGGCATGGCCATCTACGACACGATGCAGTTCGTAAGGCCGGATGTGGCGACGATGTGCGTGGGCATCGCGGCGTCCATGGGCTCTTTCCTCCTCGCCGCCGGCAAGAAAGGCAAGCGGTTGACGCTCCCGAACTCGGAGATACTTCTGCACCAGGTGTCAGTGGATTCGATCGGTGGCCAGGCGACGGAGATCGAGATCTCCGCACGGCAGATATTAAAGACGAAAGCGCGCCTCAACCAGATCCTTGCGAAAAGTACGGGGCAGAACTTGGCAAAAGTGGAAAAGGATACCGAACGCGATTTCTGGCTCTCTGCGGAAGAGGCGAAGGCTTATGGCGTGGTGGATGAGATCGTGAAGAAATCCTAGACAAATTTAGCGAAGAGAAAAAGGCCCGTCGCATGAAGCGGCGGGTTTTTAGTTTAGAAAAGTTTTCTATTGCGAGGAGCGGTACACAATAGCTTCTCCGTCCAGACGATATTCTGCGGAACAAACATCACCGCCGCAGATCATCGGTTCGTGGCCATGTATTTGGCGTTGCGTGATGAGCCCGAGGGTGCCGCATCGCGGGCACGACATGACCGCAACATAGGGATTTTCTGCCTTTCCTAGTTTGGCCTGATTCTCAAGAACAAAAATCGTGCCAGGATCCATGCGTTCGGGGATCCACTCTTCGAGAAAACTCAAATCTGATTGTCCCGACATCGCGTCCTCCCTGCGCCGGTCGGCGTCCATCTAGACCATCTACGATTATCATAACATCTTTTTCATGTTAGAATGGAGTTACATGGCGGTTCGTACAACAATAGATAAGGAAAAAATCGAAGCGTTGCTCTCGCGCAACGTGGAGGAAGCGATCGACGAAAAGCACCTTCGGGCAGCGCTTCTTTCGGGCAAGAAACTTCGAGTGAAGCTTGGCATTGATCCGACGGGCGCAAAGATCCACATCGGCCGCGCGGTACTACTTTGGAAGTTACGGGAGTTCCAAGATCTGGGGCATACGGCCGTTCTCATCGTGGGGGACTTCACCGCACAAGTGGGGGACCCTTCCGATAAACTAGAAAAGCGTCCGTTCCTTACGTCCGCGCAGATCAAAAAGAACCTGAAGGATTATCTTGCGCAGATCGGAAAGATTGTTGATCTCAAGAAAGCAGAAGTTCGCTACAACAGCGAATGGCTGGCAAAACTGGGCTTTCAGGAGATATCCGAGCTCGCAGAGATGTTCACGATCCAACAGATGGTGGAACGCCGTAATTTCAAGGACCGATGGGATGCGCATAAGGAGATCAGCATGCGCGAGTTATTCTATCCACTCATGCAAGGATACGATTCAGTGGCAGTGAAAGCTGACGTGGAGCTTGGCGGCACGGACCAACTTTTCAATCTCCTTGCCGGGCGAAAGATCCAGGAGCGTTATAAGCAAAAACCGCAGGACATTATGACCGGCAAAATGCTTCTTGGCACCGACGGCCGCAAGATGTCTACGAGCTGGGGTAATGTTATTAATATAGTGGACGCTCCAAACGACCAATTCGGTAAAGTAATGTCTGTACGCGATGACCAGATTGCAAACTACTTCCATCTTGCGACGAATGTTTCGGAAAAAGAGATCAAAAAATATGTTGACGGGATAAAAGGAGGCGATAACCCAAAGAAAGTGAAAGAAATCCTTGCGTTTGAAGTGGTCAAGCGCTATCACGGAGAGAAAAAAGCGCGCGCTGCGGCGGAAAGCTTTGCAAAAACATTCTCGCGGCGCGAAATTCCGGACGCGATCCCAACACTCAAAATAACCAACGGCACGATATTGCCGGTGGATATCATCGTCGCCTCGGGCGTCTTTAAGAGTAGGAGCGAAGCGCGCCGCCTCGTGGAGCAAGGGGGATTCGATGTGGATAACCGTCCCTGTCGGGACCTTCAATCGCCCCTCATGCTCAAGGGTGGAGAAGTGATAAAGGTAGGCAAAAAGCGCTTTTTCAAGGTTATTCTTTAGTTATCCACAGGGAGGGTTTGCGCCGCCCGGGGAGATTGGTATACTAATTATAGTTCGTCATAAAGCAGTCAAAAATCATTTCTCAATCGCCCTAAAAAGCGAACTTATATAGTAGTAATTACTACCAGCATCATTCGCACTCATATGTGCCACAGTTTCTAAAAGCAAAAAGCGCCTCCTCCGGGATGCGCTTTGTCTTTTCTATAAACCAGCATTGCAATTCCGTAAGGATTTTTGTATAACATACGGAGCTCTAAGGGATCTTTTTTTGGAGCAGGAAGAGGTGGAGAGTGCTGGATTTTGAACTGCTTACGGAGAAGTACCAAAAATTTGAAACAGACGCCGCCGAATTCGGCTTTTTCCCTCGGAGCTTTCGCGAAACGATGGCACGCGTGCGGGGATTCCATCTCCAAAGGCCAAGGTCGCGGAGCTATCAGGAGCCCGGGGAAATATGTTTTGTCTACGAACCTCCGGAAGAACAAAGGGCCCGGGAGAACGACTACAAAGTCATCATTTGCAGCACAAAGCGGAGGGTAGGTTTTGTCAGCGTGGATTCGGGGTGGGTGATTATTGTGGATGGCGCCGGAAAGATAGTTTATTCCATCGGCCCATTCATTCGGACCAGCTCGGATTTTTTTGACAACCTACTATTCAATGGCCGCGTGAACCGGTGGCGTGTGTTCTACCGGCCCGATCGTTGTGGAAAGTTGATGCTGTTGGGACACGGCCAAGCCTTGAAATCATGCCTTTGGCGGTGTGCAGAACATCCGAAGGTCCGCGAACACAATCGTCGCTTTGATGATCTGCGGAAGCCATTTCCAGCGGAGGTTCTGGAATTTCTTCTCGAAAGACGGAAAAATCGAAGAAAGCGTAGGGAAGCGGTTCGTGCCGATAGCAAGGATCCATTCGCCGCGTTCAAACTAAGGATGAAGCATCCTTGGGTGAAGACGCAGTCTTCGTCAGAGATAGATTTTTAAGACAATGGGGCGCCCAATCGCGCCCCGTTTTTTTATCAAACGACCTGTATTACATACAGCCCCTTCTCGATGATCTCATCCTTCTGCCCGTGCTTATTCAAATCGAACTTCAGAATATAGTCCACTTTCTTTTCCACACTCCTGCCAGTGTATGATTTTGTCTGCGGATCCCACTCCTCGAGTACGAGCGTGTCGCCTTCCGCGACTACAAAATCTGCAACGCGCAGTTCGAATCGCTTCTTTCCCGACACCACGAGATCAAAGTATTCCGGCCAGAGTTTCTTATGGATGATCGCCATGTCTATATTCTAGCACGGTGCTATAATCACTGTATGACGATCGGCCTTTATACATCGGCACATTATTTCGATTTGAAGAAAGCGGCAGTGGAGGAGGCGGTCAAAAAGTTCTCGCCGGGGACGAGCGTGTCAATCGTGCAGTCATTCCAACCCTCCTTGCCGACGCAGACGTTCGGGTTCGAGGAAATGTTCAAGAGGGCGAGGGAACGTTCGGCGGCAGCCCTCCGGCTTGATAACGCAGAGATCGGCATCGGCATCGAGAACTCGCTCACATTCATCTACAGCACGGAACAGTGGTATTACGTGATCGGCATCTCCATGCAGAACCAGGATGGTAAGCACACCGAGAGCTTCACGCCCGGCATCAAGGTGCCGCTGTGGATGATGGAACAAATACAGGAGAGCAGTATCAAAATTGATGCAATGACGCAGAGCTTGGCGGGCGAGGATGATCCGATTATGTTTTTCTCCGGCGGGATGCTTACCCGGAAGGATCTCATGGTGCCGACGCTGCTCCTCGCATTTTCAAATCTCAACTTTAAAAAAGATGCGGCCGCCGCGGGGGCGCCGATCGTTCCTCCCCCGCAGCCGCCGAAACTTTCCTGAACAAGCCGGCAAGTGGGCAAGAGTAGAACATTTTGAATAAAAAAGCCCGGTACCTTGCGGTGCCGAGCGGCGAATGAGATCTTCACATCCTGGGGATCTCGATCACGAATTCGTGTTGTCCTTGCGTCCAGCGTAGATGGGCCAGGATCGTCTTCGATCCGAAATCGGTCATGAGGCCGATCTCATCAATACCAACAGCTGACGTCGGCGCGCGTAGCTTGATCTGCAGGGAATCATTTTCGAGAATGAACCCTTTGCCGACAAGGTCGAAGCCCGTCGTAAGGCCTGCGACGTTCGGCAGAGGTTTTTCTTTACCAGGGTGAGCACCTGGATATTCCTGCTATACCTTGGGACGGCGATCCGGTAGGAGCAGTAGTTGGCGCCAAGCTTCAAGTTCGCGGCATTCATCGCCCTTATAAGCTTCGCCTTGCCGCCAACGCCCCAAGAGGTTTTTGGCAAACGGTTCCCGGATTTTCTCAAGTCATCGATCAGTTTGCGCGGCCAACCCCTCCTGCGGGCGAAGAGCCTTTCAAGAAATAGCCAATCGGCGTCGGTCAGCGATCCGGCTTCCCAGAGCTGCTCTGCCCATCCAGATGCAGATTCTTTATTCATGCCTACTCCATTCTGACCTCATCCACTATTTGGGCATAGTTGCCAGTTGAATTTCTAAACGCATAATATCATTTGACAATCCATCCGTCAATCGTTAGAATGCGGGCAGGAGTTTCCAGAAAGCGAGGTTGTATATGCCATCAGTGCTTGTGCGGTGTCGACGCCCCTTCAAACCGTTTTTCGTAAATGCGCTTGCCGAGGAGCTACCGCGAATCGTGGCGAAGGCCCTCACCTGTGAGAATCCTGAAGGCCATCTGGATCCTGAGGGTGTGGAAGTGGAGATCGAGATACTGCCCGAAGGAATTCGTACTCCTTTCGATCTCCACATCATTGTCGATGCGAATGACTACCCGGAGCGTAAGGCAAACCTCAGGGATCGCTGGGAAATGATCCGTAGTGGCGTAGCCATATTCTGGGGCGGCAGGTTGTATAGCCGTCCAGCTGCCTTCGTGTGGGTCAGGCTTTTCCCCGCCCAGTTCGGCGATGTGTGGCCTAGCTCTCCACGGGACGGGAACAAAGTAAGTTAGGGCTCACGCCTATTCGACGTCCCGGCAAAACAATGTCGGGCGCTTTTTTATATATCACTCGAAGCTCATCCGAAGTATGCTCTCGCAAGAGTGTCGCGGAGGCACGAAGATGCCGAGCGCCAAGGCGGCCGGCCAGCAGGCCGGAACGCCGTCTCTCTCAAAGGAAATATCAGATGAGCGGGTAAGGGGAGTCGAACCCCTGACTTCACCTTGGAAGGGTGACGTAATACCGTTATACAATACCCGCGATATTGTGTTCAATCTACCATTCTTGCTTGCTTTTTTCAACGTTTTTTGCTAAAAATAGGGAATCCGAACATGTCCAGATTTTCACGTCGCACCAAGATCATCGCGGCTTTTATCATCATCGTGGCGGTGGGATACGGCCTTGCTTTGTTCTGGCAGGCGGAGAACGGCGTGCCGGCGAGCTTTACCGCCGCGCGGCTGCAGGGAGCGATCATCGCACAGACGATCGTCAACAACTCCAACCAGTCCGTGACCGAACTGGATGCGATCAGTAAATACGATCAGGAAGGCGACTACGCCGATGCACTCGCTTCGACGACGGACCTCATAAATCAAAGCGCCTCATTGCGCAACGAAGCGGTGCAGCTTTCCACACAGGTGACGCAGATGACGAACGACCTTCCGGATATCAAGAATGCGGACGCGCAGCAGGCGGCGCTGCAATCCATTACGGTTCGGCTCGCGGTCATCAACGAGCTGATCTCATACAGCAACGATCTCGACAAGCTCCTCGCCGTGCTTCAGGCGCGGTTCAGTGGCACGCCCGAATCGGACGCCACAGTGGAAAACATCGTGAGCCAGATCAACGCCGACGTGAACCTGATCAACACCTTCAACGCGCAGGCCGGGCAGGCGATGGATAAATTTGATAGTATAGAGAAGTAAAGAAAGATTTTTTACGGGCCGGTAGCATAGCGGCTAATGCATCTTGCTTATACCAAGACGATCGAAGGTTCGAGTCCTTCCCGGCCCACATGTAAAAAACGGGCATAAAAACACCCAGCGCATTGAGCGAGTGGGCGTTCCTACGCTGGAGCGAAATGCGCTGGGTGTTTTTATGCCGCAATCGGCTTGATCTTGAACGGCTTTAGCACTGCGTTGAAGTCATCCTGTTCTAGGACTTCTTTTTCCATCAGCGTGTCCGCGATCTTTTTGAGCGCGTTCTTATGGGCTTTCAATATTTTTTCTGCGATGTCCTGAGCATGAATAAGAAGCTTGCGGATCTGTTCGTCGATGTCCGACGCAACGCGCTCAGAATAATTCTTGTCGTTCGAGATCTCCTGGCCGAGGAACATCATTTGTTCGCTCTTGCCAAAGACGATCGGGCCGAGCTCGCTCATGCCGTATTTGACCACCATTCGCCGCGCGAGTTCGGAAGCCTCTTTTAGATCATTGGAGGCGCCAGTAGAGACATCGCCAAAGGTGAGCTTCTCCGAGACGTAGCCGCCCATCATCATAGAGAGGTCGGCGAGGAATTGATTGCGCGTTTTGAGATGTTGGTCTTCGTTCGGCAGCTTCATCGTGTAGCCGCCGGCAAAGCCGCGGGAGATGATGGAGACCTTCTGCACCGGGTCGGCATCCTTGACGGACGCGGCGACGAGCGCATGGCCACCCTCGTGGTATGCGGTGATCTCTTTTTCTTTCTGGGAAATGACGCGGCTCTTGCGCTCCGGCCCCATGATCACTTTCTCGGCGGCCTCGAAGAGCTCAGGTTGGCCGATGGATTTCTTGTTATGCCGCGCGGAGGCGATGGCGGCCTCGTTCATCAAATTTGCAAGATCAGCGCCGGAGAAACCTGGCGTGCGTCCCGCGACGCGGCGAAGGTCCACGTTCTTCTCAAGCGTCTTCCCTTCGGCGTGGATCTTGAGGATCGCTTCGCGGTCGTTCATGTCGGGGAGGTCAAGGATGACGCGGCGATCGAAGCGGCCCGGTCGGAGAAGCGCGGGATCGAGGATGTCCGGGCGGTTCGTGGCCGCGAGGACGATCACGCGCGTGTCACGATCGAAGCCGTCCATCTCCACAAGGATCTGGTTCAGCGTCTGCTCGCGCTCGTCGCTGCCGCCGCCCATGCCGGCGCCGCGCTGGCGGCCGACGGCGTCGATCTCGTCGATAAATAGGATTGCGGGCGAAGCACGCTTGGCCTGCATGAAGGCGTCGCGGGTACGCGATGCGCCAACGCCGACGAACATTTCCACGAACTCGGATGCCGATATATAAAAGAAGGGGACGTTACTCTCGCCCGCGACCGCGCGTGCGACAAGCGTCTTACCCGTGCCCGGGGGCCCCATCAAAAGAATGCCACGCGGGATGCGCGCGCCGAGGTCAAGAAACTTTTGAGGATTTTTTAAGAAATCCACGACCTCGATCAATTCCTCTTTTGCCTCTTTCAATCCAGCCACATCTTTGAACATCACTTTGTCTTTGACGTTGGAGAGCTTGAGGTTCGAGCGGCCGAAGTTGAACGCCTGATTCACGCCGCTCTTCGCCTGGCGGAACATCAGCCAGAACAGCACGCCGATCGCGAGGAGGAAGAGCACCGGCTGAAGGAGCAGGTTTAGCCAGAATTCCCAGCCCGTCTGGTTCACGATCTCAAGGTCCACACCCTGCATCGCCGTCTGATCCACGCCAAGGTTCTTGAGCGTGTCCGTGATGCTCACCCCATCCTCCTTCTGCGAGATGGCGGCGCTGCCATTCGTCATTGTGATGTCGAGCTCGTCGCCGTTCACTTTGATCTGCTTCACCTGCCCGGAATTGATATCACCCACGAGTTGGTCCAGGTTGAGGGAGGTGGGCGTGGTCGTGGGTCCTACGAAGTACGAGAAGATAAGCGAGATGATGATCAGGGTGAGGACCGCCCAGATGATGTTCTTGGTAAGGTTGGACATGGGTGCGAAGTAGAAAGTTAATTAATGTATTACAATTATAGAGAAAATTACTCTCATGGTCAAAACGACGGAACTGTATCTCCGCAATATTATCTTTGGCATATCGGACAGCTTGGTTTCCACCGTCGGCCTCCTTGCCGGCATCGACGCCGCCGGCACGCCGCGGCAGGCGATCCTGCTCACGGGCATCGTCTACGCGTTTGTGGAAGCATTCTCTATGGCCGTGGGAAGTTTCCTTTCGGAGCAGTCCGCAGAGGAATACGAGGTGAAGGGCGAGGCCGCGGGGACGGGGCCGTTCACTGCGGGCGTCGTGATGTTCCTCTCATTCATCCTCGCGTCGTTCATCCCGATCGTTCCCTATCTCATCTTTGGCCTAACCGCCGCACTCTGGTATTCCATCGGTTTCTCGCTTGTGGCGCTTTTGATCGTAGGAATGATAAGCGCCAGAATCGTGCACGTGAAGCTATGGAGCCACGCGGTGAAAATGATGCTGCTCGGCGGCGCGGCGATCGTGATCGGCGTTATTGTGGGGAAGTTTGTGCGGGCGGCATAGTAAAAAATATCGGTAACAGGAAGAGCGCGAGGAGTGGCGCGGAGTTTGGGTCCGTCGCGGTGCCGAATGGGAACGTCTGGAGGCCGCCAAAGTTCTGGCCGATCGCCCAGATGACGGCGAGGAATATTATCGCGATCCACGCGATGGGCCGATTCGGCGCGAGGATGAGGAATATGCCAATGAAGACGAGCACGTCAATCGCGATGAGGTTGCCGATCATCGTGCCTTGCGCACCGAACGTGCTAAGCGTTGCGGACACGCCGGGCGTCATCGCGAGCATGGAGAGCATTGTCGGTTGCCAGAACATCGGCGCGAGGTTCAAAAGGCCGCCGAGGATGAATATGATCCCCGCCGCAAGCGGCAACCGCTTGCCGCCGGAGTCGCTGGAAGAGTAGAGCAGGAAGAGCGCGAGGATGAGATATAAAAGAGCGGAGCCTGGGCCCCCGGTATAGAACGTGGCGCTACCCGTGAAGAGGAGCCCGAACCCTTCGCCGAATATCCAGACGATGAACGCCCATATAATAGAGAGCCAGAGCCCGAAGCGTTGGGTATCGAAACGCCCTGTAGCGCGGCGGAACGGGAAGAGAAGAAGGACACCGATAAGAAGCTGGATCAGCGCCGAGGCGAGATTGAACCAAAAGATATTAATACTGAAAACTCGGATGCCGAACGCCACGAGGGTTTCAATGATGTGTGGTTGGCTTTGTAAATTGGGTGCGAGCACGGTGTTCACGAAAGCGCTCGTAAACATCGCCGGCTGGAGTTGTAGTATTCCGTCCAACAACCAAAAACCGCCGAGGCATGTCATAAGAACCCGCCAGAGATCCCACTTTCTGTCCATGGGTTAATGATACACCCCATGTTTGGGGTCTTTCTATCGGAACATCTTGATTATTTTCACATCCTTTGTATACTGCGGGGGTTCCACGCAACGCAGATGCCCCAGTTCATTGAAAGGAGGCGATATGGGCAGGCATGGCACGCCCCACAAGAAAAAACTTATGCACGTCATCCTGTCGGATCGCCAGTTCGACGACAGGATCATTGGAGAGGGAAGCAATCACATAGAATTCAAAAAAGCGGGCCGGATCCTGCGGAAAACAATCCGCTCCATCTCGCCACATAGATCACATAACGAAGATGTGCAGCCGAGCCCCCGCGGGCCCTCCGCCATCCAGCCCGGGCAGTGACCCCGACATACGGTCGCTGCTTTTTATTTCTTAGACGGGTGGGTGCCTTAGTCCACGAAGCCAGAACCTGCTTGATCAGATTGGGCGCATCGGCGGCGCCTTCGCGCTAATAAAAAATCACCGGTCATAACGCGGTGATTTTCCTCACTATCTAAGCACGTCCCGTAAGAAAAACTTTTTTAATTCGTCTGGAAGGACATTGGCTCACTCATAGTGACGTTACCGGACTGGTCTATCGAGCGGGCGATGTAGTAGTACAATGTGTTCGGCTGGAGGCCGGTCAGTTGTACTGAATGATTGGTGCCGACGCTCGCGTCATTGTTCGTGTTTGCTCCATTGCCACCGATGTACGGGATCTGGTAGACACCCGTTGCTTCGTTGGTCTGGATCGGGCTCGTGCTAAAGAACACCTGGCCGAGCGTGAGCGTATAGGTATTCCAGTCTACGACGGCGGTCGTCGGATTTATCTGCGAGACGCCGAGATTGTTCATGACCGGCACGGTCGTATCAAGACCGAAGCCGGATGCCATGATGTCATTGATCTTGGCCGATGTGATCGGGCCGACCTGGCCTACCTGCGAGATGCCGTATGCTACCTGGAACTGCGTGACTGCGGCCTGCGTGAGCGGGCCGAAGTATCCCGTGACGTCTCCCGAAGGATAGATCTTGGAATTGGTCGCGAGGAACTGTTGGAGTTGGGTCACCTGGCTGCCCGATGAGCCGACGCTCAATTCGCCTGCGGTGATCTGTGCGTGCGCCAACGGTAATGCCGCCGATGCGACGAAGAGGACGGCAAGAAAAGCCCCTCCCGATAGGAAGCCGATTCGTAATTTATTCATGATTTTTAAATGGTTAGTTTATTGATTGATGAATTGATTGATGATGGGTTGGCATAGTCGACTCCCTGTGTACTCCTCTCTTATTGATGCCGTTGTTTGGACGCGTCGGTTACACTGTCCTCTTTTTTAGCTCATTGATCTCTTCCTCAAGATGCCCAATATGAAGTTCCAGCTTCTGTGTCTTCTCCGTAAAGCGCACTTCCGCGGCGCTTGCGTGTCCCGCGAGCGTTTCAGCGACCGCCATCATTTCCGTCACGTCTTCCATCGCGAGCAAAATGATCGGCGGTAGTTGCTTTGAGTGGATCTGGCGCGCGTTCAATATCATCACCTTGCGACCAATCGCCGGAAATTCGTGGATCACCTCGAATCCTTTAAAGAACGTGTTCTTAGGAAGGATGTCGTCGAGCAGTTTCCGCAATGCGGGAATGTTCCATTGCCCGTCGCCGAGATCGTACACCAGTTTCTTTTCTGTGTCTTTCGCTTCCACCTGGAATGCGCGATAGAACGATTCGTTGGCTACCATCACGTGAAGGTCCTTATCAAGGATCAGCACCGGCTCGCGGACGATGTCCACAACGGTCTTGATGTATGTCCAACTTTCCTCCCATAATCCTTCAAAAAAGTCCGCATCAACCGTTGCCGCCCCCGTCGCTACCCCGTCATTATTGGTTTTCATAGCTATATAGACGGAGAAGAGAGAAAATCATTACGGTTCGCTATTAAAGAGATAAAGGGCCATACTGAAGATCCAGCTATGAAGTGTAATGATTACATACCCCTAACGTCCTATCTATATGACCCCCAAGCAGGAAGCCGCACGGCATGCGGCATTCACCCTTGCGCACCACGACTTCGAGGACGGGCTCAATAAACACGCGTATTTCAAGCTCAATAACCATGCGACGGGGGAAGATCTCGTGCAAGACACGTTCATAAAGACGTGGCAATATCTCCTGCGTGGAGGAAAGATCGATGTAATGAAAGCGTTCCTCTACCACGTGCTCAATAATCTCATCGTGGATGAATATCGGAAACGCAAAACAAGCTCGCTCGACACACTGATAGAAAAAGGATTCGAGCCGAACACAGGGAATTCCGCCCGGTTTTACGAGATGCTCGACGGGAAGGCGGCATTGCTCCTGATCGCACGGCTTCCGGTTGCCTATCAAAAAATAATGCGGATGCGCTATGTGCAGGACCTGTCGCTCAAGGAAATGTCGCTCATCACCGGGCAATCACAGAACGCGCTCGCCGTGCAAGCGCATCGGGGGCTCGCGAAGCTGAAAATTCTCTATCTTATTTAGATGAGCCTTATGATCAGCACGACAAGTGCGATCACGAGCAGGATGTGGATCAGGCGGCCTCCCACCTTAAATCCGAATCCCAGGAGCCAAAGGACCAGTAAAATGATAATGATCGTCCAGAGCATAGGAATATTATTTAGGGAGAACGTTAATGATGCCGCGGAGGATGTGCCGCACGAGCTGCAATAGTGTGATCTTGAGAGCGGTCATTGTTATTTCTCTATAAACACATTGCCGTTTTGGGGGGCCATTTATTACAAGACGGACCCTTGTAAGAATTTCCCTCCGGCGGCGGCTTCTTTTATATGGCAGTCGTAAAAAAGGAGGTATATGGAACCGCATGGGCGGAGCGCATGTGGGAGGAGAGCTGGACATACATCAGGACTGTCGTTGATTCAGCGACCGACCCTTTTCTTATCCTGGACAAGAACCTACGCGTGCTTGCGGCCAATAAATCTTTTTACAAACTCTTTCAGGTTGAAGCGAAGAGCACGGAATACAAGCACGTTAACGAGCTGGGAAGGGGAGAGTGGAATATTCCTGCTTTGAACGCGCTCCTCTCCGGGATCCTTCCCAAGAATACATTCTTCAACGGCTTCGAGGTCAACCGTGAGTTTCCTTCCATCGGGAAGAAGATCATGCTTTTGAACGGCCGGCGGATATATAAGGAAGGGGAGACCTCAAAAATGTTTCCGCCGATCATCTTGCTCACCATGGTGGACATCACTCAGATGACCGTCATCGCCGCAGAACTCGCGGATTACGCGAACCGCATCGAGAAAAAGATGAACGAGCGGACAGAAAAATTGGAAGTGGATGTAGGGCAGTTAAAAAAAGATGTGGGAGAACTGAAGCATAATTCGCGCAAACGGAAGATCTAATGTAACGGTTTACGATCCACGTCGGCATACCCTATATGGAAACAATACTAGAAGAACGCCATGGAACCGAATGGGCCGAGCAAACGTGGGGCGACGGCTGGACCTATATAAAAACGATCGTCGATACCGCGACCGAACCGTTTTTGGTCCTCGATAAAGACCTATGTGTACTCGCGGCGAATAGGTCGTATTATAAGTTGTTCCAGGTTGAAATAAAGGATACAGAACACAAGTATGTGTATGAAATCGGGGATGGCGAGTGGAGTGCGCCAGCGTTAAAGACCCTGCTCCTCGAAATATTGCCCAAAGACACATTTTTTGCTGGTTTTGAAGTTGACCATGAATTTCCAGGGATAGGAAGAAAAGTAATGTTACTGAACGGGCGGCGTATATACAGGCAGGGAGAGACAGAAGATATTTTCCCGCCCATCATACTCCTGGCTATGGTCGATATCACGGCAATGACGATCGTTGCGACGCAGCTCGCGGATTACGCCGCCACGATCGAAAACAAAGTAACTGCGCGGACGGAAAAACTGGAGACCGAGGTCGATCGGTTAAAAAAAGAGGTCGATAATATGAAATAAATTCCCAAAAAATATGTTAGTCACTATCGCTGTCATTTTGCTTGTGCTGTGGATACTAGGTCTTGTGACCTCATACACGTTAGGAGGGTTCATCTACGTGCTGCTTGTCGCTGCGATCATCCTTTTCCTCATCAGGGTCATTCGTGGTGAAAATCCGATCAAATAAATCTAATAAATAATACTATGCCCGATACACAAAAAACGGACGGAGAGGCTCAAAAGGCAGATCAACAAGCCGCCGAAACTCAAAAAACGGCCGCTGAGGCCAATGAAGCGGCAGCGCGGGAGCACACCGACGAAGCGAAAAAACAAAGAGAAGATAAGTGATCCTTCGGTATCCGCTATCAGAAGTCCACCTCAAAAAGGTGGACTTTTTTACCCGTCCTATGGTTTTGCAACAACGAACCCGTTCACGTTATTGCCGGTGACATCGCCTGGTTTGCTGTCTTGCGACCAGAAGTAAAGCGGCATGCCGTTATAGGTAAGCTGGACGCTCGTGCCTCGGCTGAGGTTGCCGAGGTCCCCGCTGATGTTCGCTCCTGCAGTGAGCACTTGCGATGCCGAGATGGTATACGGCGGCCAGTTCGTCGCACATGACCCGGCGCAATTACTGACGCCCGCCTTATCTTTGGAATAGGTGTAAAGCGTCATGCCATTTGTTGCGGCGAGGTACGTGCCAAGTGTGGCGCTGGTCTTGATAGTGACAAGGGGCGTGGGGGTTGGAGCGGGTGCCGTCGGAGTAGTGGGGGTCGTCGTTGCGGGTGCCGTTGACGAAGTGTTGGTTGCCTCGGAGTATGACATCCCTCCGTTATTTTGGCTTTCCACATACCAATAGATACCGCCCGCAACTAAGAGGACTACCACGACGCCTATAATAATTTTTTTGTTCATATGATCATATTATAGCACGGATGAGCATTGTTGTGGTTATTGTAATGTTTTTGTCTCGGGGGCGGCTTAGTTAGCGAGTAAAGTAATATTATTGAACGACGAACGTATATCTCATTAACACTCCATGGACGCTTACCATTCTCCCACCACAAAACCTTTGTTCCGAGCGACGCAAGTCGTCTGGTATCTTTGCGATCTGCTTGAGATCATTCTTATATTCCGTTTCTTTCTGCGCTTTGCAGGAGCGAACCCGGACGCGGGATTCACTAGTTTTGTTTATTCGATCAGCTGGCCGTTCGTAGAGCCGTTCTTTGCCGTATTCCGGACCACGGTCGTTGCGGGCAGTGTCGTCGAGTGGACGACCGTCCTTGCCATGATCGTCTATTCGGTCATCGCGTGGGGTATCGTAAGTCTTCTCCTTATGGGCAAGACCGTTTCGACTCCCGAGGCCGCTGCCGCGCTCGAAGATCAGAATCAAACGAAATGATAGAGAATGAAACCCAGGAAAAAGAAGACTGGCTTAATGAACATGGCCAACCCGATTTTGAGTATCTCAAATCGCTTGCAAATGATGGCAGTCCGGAGGCGTTGGAGAAATTAAACTCCATCGCCGACGATCTTAACGTGGAACGCGACCGCGACATCTCATCCGAAGATCTGATCGAGAGGATCAGGTCGGTCACCTCTAGAAATGGGGATGACGGCCAAGTCGCCACCACATAATGATCTATCGCTCGCCTCATCCCACATTATCCGCGCGTGGCGTTGTAATATTCCAGCTTGTAGAACGGCATCTATCAATATGAACATATCATCTCTATTTTCTTGGGCATCTCCGGTGGGCGTAGGGATTTGGATGGCGGGGGTGGGTATCTTTTTCTGGGGCCTCGCCAAGTTCGGACGTAAGAACTAATAAAAGGCCGATGTGCTTAATTAATCCATTCTAAAAACATGGTAAGAGGAAACTTCATTGGTGCGGCGATCGTCGCGATCATCTACACGGTCTATATTTTGATCAAACCCCTTCCGTCACGCCCACAAGAGGCAATAGTATTAGTGCTCCTTAATGCATTGACCATCGTGTTGTTGGCTTTTGCATTCAAATAGAAAAAGAGACACGAGTTATAGATGAATGTTATCTCCAATATTGGCATGGCGCTTTTTATGTCCCTCGGCATGTTCTGGCAGGTAGGCTGGAGTTTGGCTTTGGGGTTTATTATTGCAGCGGTTATTGAAGCCGTCATTTCAAAAGAGAATATTCAGAAAGCACTCGGCGGCGGCGGCCTAAAAGAGATCGTCCTGGCTACGGGGCTTGGAGCAATAAGCTCAAGCTGTTCCTATGCTGCTGCCGCGACGAGTAAAGCATTATTCAAAAAGGGAGCGTCATTTATATCTTCGATGGCATTTTTATTTTCCTCCACCAATTTAGTGTTGGAGCTTGGCATCATTCTTTTCCTCTTAATGGGATGGCAGTTTACCGTTGCCGAGTGGATCGGCGGGATTGTGCTGATTGCGCTCATGGCCTTCCTAGTAAAAATTACTTATCCCAAAAAAATAATAGAAGATGCACGTATTCATCAAGAAGAAAAAGGCGAGCACGACCATCATGAAATAAAAGCCAACGGCGGGACATTTTGGGAGAAGATCAAAACGAGAGAAACACATATCGTCATTGCCCAAAATTTTGTGATGGAGTGGTCAATGCTCCAAAAAGATCTGGTCATCGGATTCCTTATTGCGGGCCTTGTAGCAATTTTTGTTCCTCACGCGGTGTGGAGCGTTCTTTTTTTAAAAAATTCATCGCCGGTGGTGCAGGTTCTGGGGAGCGCTTTCATCGCTCCCATCATTGCGATCCTGACCTTCGTTTGTTCGATCGGCAATGTGCCTCTTGCAGCGATATTGTGGTCGCAAGGAATGAACTTCGCTGGCGTCCTCTCCTTTTTATATGCGGATCTGATAGTCCTCCCGCTTCTCTTGGTGTATAAGAAATATTATGGCTGGAAAATGATGTGGTATATGTTGGGCATTTTCTTCATCACGATGGTGCTCGCAGGCCTCATCATGTTCGTACCGTTCGCGTTGCTCCATCAGATACCCCATCCGACAGGCAATATTCAATCACAGCTTACGCAATTTAGTTTCAATTATACGTTTTGGCTCAATCTGATGTTCGGATCGGCCGTAGCATATTTTATTTATCTGAACATGAAAAATCCTATGAGGCATAGGCATGTCTATCATGAGCATGCTGAGATGCAACATCATCAGTAAATCAAGGCGCACAGTTCGGAGTAGAGTAGAATAGTGGAGGATGTTAGAGCGAGGATTGAGATGTGGGGGGGCAATAGCCCCGCACTTTTGTCGAAAAGCTTACCGTAAAAACAAAATCGATTGTAATATAATCGTCTTTGGAGCGGCATTAGTAATGATTAGTGATATTATTCTCATATGAAAACTAAGTGGATCGTAATTATAGTTATTGTTGTCGTCATCGCTGGGATTCTCGGCTATGTTCTGTGGGCGCCAAAAACGCCGACCCAAACTGCTCTGCCAACGACAACTTCGACGAGCACCACGCCAAGCGAGACGTACGGTATGAGTCAATACACTGATCCAACATACGGATTCTCCTTCTGGTATCCAAGCGCCCTTTTAATAACGACTACGACTACGAATGACAGCACGGACTTTCCGGGCGGTGTCGCTGTGGAAACAGTGCAAGTCGGCCCCACCGGCGGCATAGCGATGTATGTGGTAAATTCCACGTCGAGCATGATCACCGATGAACCCGCGAATCACGCAAGCCCGATCGCCCAAACACAATATTTTTATGACAGTGCTTCGGGCCGATGGATGGTGGACTATCCGCAAGGCACGAATGGCGGAGGTTCAGCCGCGACGACGACCGCAAATGCTTCGAAGACTACAATATCCGGGCTCGTGATGCTTCCAAGCGGACGTCGATTCGATACGACCATTATCCCATTGAGCACGACGCAATTCCTCGTCATCGGCGATGGCGGCGGAAGTAGCTTCACTCCGCAGCTTGCAGAAACTGTTGCAGAGGCAGGCGCATCAATAAATGCCTCTACTGAAACAGGCGCTTTACAGACAGAGGCAACTGCCTATGACCCGAACTCCACGCAAAACACGAGTACGAGCTTCTCTGCTTCTCCAACATCCGGCGCAGCTCCGCTTTCAGTGCGATTCACGTCGTCGGCACCACAGGGAGGCACCATCGGCAATACGGTGAGCTTTGGCGACGGTACAGGCGGAAATCTCGGCGTTGTTCCAACGTGTTCGAGTTGTAATGCACTCGGAATCGTTTCGCATACATATGTTTCCGCGGGCGTGTATACGGCGACGCTCACGAGCGGCGCCTGTGCTTGCCCGGCAGGCGGCATATGTAATTGTCCCAATATGCAGATCCTTGGCACCGCAACGGTCACGGTAAACTCCACGAGCGCTACTCTCTATATTCACCAACTGAATACGCCCGGAAGTGTGTCATTGCCGCCCGGCGGCATCGCCGAAGTTCGCAATAAAAGTTTTTACTTCACCCTGCAGGGCCTCTCCTCCGCTTCCTTGGCGACTATCCAGATCACGCAGGTCGGATGCTGGAACTCATTCCCGTCGGATCCGCCACCGCAGGTCCGCTGTATGATCGCTGTCGTGCCGATCCCGCCACGAACACTTTCTGTCGGCCAAACGTACAATGCCGCAAACTACGGTATTACGCTCACGCAAGTCA
Source organism: Minisyncoccota bacterium (assembly GCA_036510525.1). Classification (GTDB taxonomy): domain Bacteria; phylum Patescibacteriota; class Minisyncoccia; order UBA6257; family 2-01-FULL-56-20; genus JAKAGE01. The sequence goes on along the minus strand of DATCDU010000018.1, from coordinate 18,523 downwards.
GTAATGCTACAGCGACCTTTTCGGTAAGTGCGCCTGCGGCGGTTCAGTAAAAAGGAGCTATACTTACTATATGAATAAAAACCTATGGATGATCGTAATCGGGGTTGTCGTGGTGGGCGTTACTATCTATTTATTATCTGGTAATCATTATAAGGCAAATGCTCCCACGGTTGCCGCGTTTGATCCACTCAACGCAACATACGTCGTTAATGATAGCTCTATAGTTCTAATGGACGGCCGCGCGCAAGCCCCTGCGGCTCCTGGCTCCGCCGAGCAGACCGTTACAAAAATATTCGGACAACCGGCGGCGGGAGATCTGAACGGAGATGGAACTGCGGATGCGGCACTCATCATTACGCAAAATTCCGGCGGAAGCGGAACGTTCTATTATGTTGCTGCGGCGATCAATACCGCGAGCGGTACTGCGGGGACGAACGCCATGCTCTTGGGTGACCGGATCGCTCCGCAAAACATCGCAATCCAAAACGGGCAGATCGTAGTGAACTATGCCGATCGTAATCCGGGAGAGCCGATGACGACAGCCCCTTCGGTAGCGGTCACAAAATATTTTTTGGTAAACGGTGTGACACTTGAAGCGGCGTCGCCGGTGGCCGGAGCAGGCGAGCATTGTGGTGGGAACATGACCACCGCAGCCACATGTGCCACCGGATATCACTGTGCTCCTACGCCCGGCTCTCATCTTCCCTTCGGCGATGTCGGAGGAACGTGCGTGGCGAATTAGAGTGGGTGCCTGGATGAAGGATGTCAGAACCTGTTTGACGGAAAAATGATCGTTAAAAATCACCGGCTCATAAGCCGGTGATTTTTTTCCACTACCTCGCGTCCATTTTAAAGCCCGACATAGGCAATATATGAAAAATTGAACAGATGTAGTACGATAGACATATGGAAAGCGATTCGAGGAAATACCTCAATATTATCAATGAAAACCGCAGCTTCCTCCGGGATAAATATCTCGTGAAGGAAATCGGTATCTTTGGTTCAGTTGCACGGGGAGAACAAACAGCAGTCAGCGATGTTGATGTCCTCGTGGAATTTTCAGAGCCAGTTGGTTTTTTTACCTTTCTTGATCTGGAAAGTTTTTTAAGCAAGACGTTTGGGAAAAAGGTTGATTTGGCAACGAAGCGGGCATTGAAGCCAGCCGTGAAGGATCAAATCTTAAAAGACGCCGTTTATGTCTGAACGCGGCGCAAAGCTCTATCTTGCCGATATTGAAAATGCGCTCGCCAAAATCGAGCAGTATACAAGCGGCCTTTCATTTGAACAATTTGCCGCGAACCAACTAGTGATCGATGCTGTTGTGAGGAATTTTGAGATTGTCGGTGAAGCCGTGCGTAATATCCCAAGCGAGGTTACGGCGACCCACCCAGATATCCCTTGGGAAAAGATGATAGGGATGAGGAACAAGGTCATCCACGAGTATTTTGGCGTGGATGAAGAAATTCTGTGGAAAACCATCCAAGAAGACCTCCCGATGTTCAGAGAGCAGATCGCCAAGATTTTGAAAAAGATATAATTGCCGAGGATTTCAGGATCGATATAAAAGTGCGTGGGTGAAGGATGTCAGAACCTGTTTTGAATAATAAGTAATGCTAGCCACATCCGATTTTGATATAATTCTTATATGAACACATTAGAATTAGTGCAAAAACTTAATAAAATCATCGTGAGCGGCAATAATGAAGGACTATCGGATATTATAGCGGACGATATCATTTTTAACGGCCCTCTTTTTAAAGCCTCCGGCAAGGAGGAATTTGTAAATGGATTTGAGCGGTGGTTGCAGACAAAGAAGACGTATGCTTTATTAAAGCAATTTACGGCAGATTCTGCAGTAGCTTCATTTTACGAAATTAACGTTGAAACACCAGCGGGAATTGTCACCTTGAAAGAGGCTGATTGGATAGAAGCTCGAGATGGAAAAATCATCGCTATCAAAGTATATTTCGATCCACGCGAATTACTAAAAGCAACGGGTAGGTAGAAGGAGCTTCACTTTTTATTTGGAGAATGTTTTGAAAAATAATACAGGAAGTATCCCGAGGCAAAAAGATTGATATATCCGATAAGAAATGCCCCGAATAAAATCGGGTCAGGATTCCCTAATTGGAAGAAAGGAGGGTATCCATTGACCATCGAAAAAAGTAAATTCGAAATATAGAATAAAAATTCAATTGAGAGAAAAATGATCATTCCGACATAGCCAACCTTCGCGCTTTTTTTAAAAAGAATATAAGGAATTATGAACAATAAAAAAGTTGCAGCCAGGAGCAGGAACCCGGGCAAACTGGAAGCAAGCGTATGATAGAGGTATAAATCGTAAGGGATCTGGACTATATAGTTGCTAATAGTAATCCAAAAAAGAATTCGCAATTTCGTTTTCATAATCATCATTATGTAACAAAATTTTGATTCCCGTTAGGGTCTCAAAATATAAACTCAATTAAAATATGGGATATAGAACGCCGGGTGCCTTAGTCCACGATGTCAGAACCTGGTTTGAGGGATAGGGATATAATGATGGGGTGATTAAAAACAGCATTATCGGTGCGGTGATTGTGATAGCCATTATAGCAATCGTTGCCGCTTTTTATATTCCAAAACAAAATCCTCAAGCGAGTATCAACCTGCAGGATCGTCTTTCCGCATGCGATTCTTTGCCTAATGGAGTAATGGAGAATGCCACGGAAACGTCACGGATATTCATCAACATACCAAAAGACATCTATCCCGACATCAATCTGGACATAACATCGCATGGCGCAAATGCGAACTATATCTCGAACGGTGGTCAATACGGATATGCGCTTGGTGCACAGAGTAAGCCTGGTTGCTGGTCTTATTATTTTGAATTCGATCTCGCTTCGAGCTCTTATGGTTCAACCGGTACCGTTGATATCGGATCGAAGAGTGGCGTAGTGGGCATTTCGGATTATCTCATCCATATAACCGTAGTAAATCTTTCGCCAGCCACATCAACGCATGGATTGGTAGGGACAATCCATGGGCAGTTACTTCTTGGGCCGACATGTCCCGTTGAGCGTAACCCTCCCGATCCACTCTGTGCGGCAAAGCCATATCAAACGACTGTCGTGGCGTTCAAGGCGACCGATACTGCCACTCCCTACAAGAACACCGCGAGCGATGCTTCGGGCATCTTCGTTTTATCGCTTGCTCCCGGCGCATATGTAATCCATGCCGGAAGCGGGCTGGTATATCCTCGTTGCGCCAATGTGCAGGTTCAGGTCAGCGCGGGAGGATCGCAGAATATTGTTATCAATTGTGATACGGGGATACGATGAACATATTAACACTCAAAACTACCATACGAATGGAATCAAGGTTTTAACCCTGCTCATATACGACGGATATTCAGCGGGAAACTGTTCTTTCATAAACCTTTCTTCTTTGGGAATTCTTATGAGAAATGCAAATAAAAGAAACGCAATTCCAATAAGATCACCCGGAGTCCCTTTTGCTATCATCGTACCAATGGCAGATAATAAAATTCCTGTATAAATAGGATGGCGAACGATGCCATATGCGCCAGCGGTTACTAATTTGTGATCTTTTTTTAAGGTTATTTCCGCACCACTCCAGTTTCTGCCGATAATAAATCTTGCCCAAATAGCTAGCGCTACACCGCAAGCAGTGATGAAAACGCCAGCCCAGCCGATGAATGGGGTTACGGTAAAAGAATAACGGAAAATAAGAAATGATATATTGGGATCGAATACAAACGCAAATCCAATAAATAAGAAAATGAGCACGATTAATTGGCCGAATAACCCTTCTCGCTTAGCGGTGCGCTTATTAGTGAAGGTTAACGCTAACCACACAATGAGCATAATTCCCCAAAGCCAATTTGAGAGAGATGCATAGAAAGTCAAAGTATTCATTTATACATTCTAGCAAGAATGCCTATAATTCGCCGGGTGCCTTGGTGAAGGAAGTCAGAACCGCTATCGGAGCATAAACTATATATGGAAGCCATGTTTTGACAAACTATATATAGTTTAGTATTATCGGTCTATGACTCCAAAACAAAAACTTCAACTTCTCCTGAAACTTTCAGGGCTAACGCAGACTCAGTTGGCGAACCGCCTCGGGGTTACCTTTGTCGCGCTCAATCGATGGATGAATGACAAGGCCACCCCACACCCGAAGACGCTCGAAAGAATCGGCGAACTTTACAAAGAGTATTCTGGCGAGAAACAGGTGCCAGAGAGCGTGCTTGAGGCAAAACAGGGGATTATTCGCGAGAAACAAAAGCGGCACCCCCGCATTTTGAAGATGATTCTGGATAACCCCGACATCCGTGATCAATTTTATCTCTCGCTCACGTACCACTCGAACCGGATCGAAGGAAGCACGCTGTCGGAAGGCGAGACGGCGGCCATCATGTTCCAAGGCGCGGCTTTGCCAGATAAGAGCATCATCGAACAGCTTGAAGTAAAGAATCATCAAGCCGCTTTGGAATACCTTTTCGGCTACATAAAAGATAGGAAAAAGATCGACGAAGCGCTCGTGATGAAGCTGCATAGTATTTTAATGAACGCCATCCGCCCCGATGCCGGAGGGTATCGCAATCACGGGGTGCGCATCGCTGGTGCGAGTGTCCCGACGGCGAATTACGTGAAGGTGCCGGATCTCATGAAGATGCTGATGGCGGATGTCAACAAAAAAGAAACCGCAGAAGATGCTATTCGCCATGTAGCTTTCGTCCACGCTCGCTTCGAAACGATTCATCCGTTTGGCGATGGCAACGGTCGCATCGGGAGGCTCCTCATGAACGGCATGGCATTGCGTGAGAATCTGTCGCCCGCCGTCATCTTGCAGGAGAACCGTCGGTTGTATATTGCATATCTTAACAAAGCACAGACAAAGGATGACCTCACTCTATTGGAGGATTTCATCTGCGACGCGGTCCTTGCGGGGTACGCGATTGTGGAACGGAAAGAAAAGTAAGAACGGCACCCGTATAGGATGCCGTTCAGCTATTTTTTCGATACTTCAGTATTGCTTCGGCCGGGGAGATCACGCCAATGATTTTATGCGGAAAATAATTCCAGGCATCGCCCGCCACCTCAAGGATATTTTCGATTTCGGCCGTGTCTCCACCACGATCAAACATCGCGATGATTTTCGTCAGATCGTCTTGCCCCTCCTCATTATAAATTACGTCCTTAATATCCTTTAAAGTAAAATCACTGCCGGTTTCTTTCAGCATGTCCGAAAGCCCTTTCTCGATTTCCTTCCGCCGCGCTAAAATTTCTTTTTCGGATTCGGCTTCCATGAATGGAGATATTATTTCAGTAAATTACTTGGTTTGCAAGCGGGTTTAACCGAGCAGACGGTAAGTTTTATAAATGGGTCATCGCCATGTATTGCAAATGAAGAGAATTGGAAATTGTTGAGGTTCTATTTCCCATTAAGGGTAGGGTGCCTAACGGGAATTGAACCCGTATTGCCGCTGCCACAGAGCGGAGCTTTACCATTAAGCTATAGGCACCATCATGATCGCCAAGCGGTCCATTATAGATTTCGCCGCCCGGCGCGGGCGGCTCATCCGCACCCTTAATGTACACGGATTCGGCTGTTTTTTCAACATTTTGGGAGTATGATTATGTCATGATCTAGCACTCAAACGGCCCGGTTGAATATATTAACTTAGCCAATCATTAAAATTCCATGAATTATTCTGCGATACAAAAAGAAGATCCGCGCGTGTATGAGATCATCAAGCGCGAGGAGCAGCGGCAAAAAGAGGGCATCGAACTGATCGCGAGCGAGAATTACGTTTCGACTGCCGTGCTTACGGCGATGGGCTCCATCCTCACCAATAAATATAGTGAAGGATATCCGGGCAAGCGCTACTACGGCGGCAATGAGATCATCGACCAGGCGGAGAATCTGGCGATCGAGCGCGCGAAGGAATTGTTCGGCGCAGAGCACGTGAATGTGCAACCGCTCTCCGGATCGCCGGCGAACCTGGCTGTCTACATGGCGCTGCTTAACCCGGGCGATAAGGTACTTGGATTTTCGCTTGACCAGGGCGGACATCTTTCGCACGGACACCCGCTGAACTTTTCCGGAAAGCTTTACACTATTATCCCGTACTTAGTGGACAAGCAGACCGAGCGCATTGACATGGACGAGGTTGAGGCGATCGCGATGCGGGAAAAGCCGAAGATGATCCTCGCGGGATTCTCTGCTTACTCACGCTCGCTCGACTGGGAGCGATTCCGCGCGATTGCGGACAAGTGCGGGGCGTTCCTCTTTGCCGACATCGCACACATTGCGGGACTGATCGCGGGAAAGCAGCTTGAGAATCCGATCCCGTTCTGCGATGTCGTCTCGACGACCACACACAAAACGTTGCGCGGGCCGCGCGGGGCGATGATCATGTGCCGCGAGCAATTCGCGTCGGCGATCGACAAAGCAGTGTTCCCTGGCGTGCAGGGCGGGCCGCATGACCACATCAACGCCGCGAAAGCGATCGCATATGGCGAGGCGCTCAAGCCCGAGTTCGCGGAGTATTCGAAGAACGTGATCGCGAACGCTCGTGCGCTTGCGACCGCGCTCGCTGCGAAGGGCTACCGGATCATCTCCGGCGGCACGGATAATCACCTGATGCTCGTGGACGTATTTGGCAGCAAGAACATCACTGGCAAGGAAGCGGAGAAGGCGCTCGAAAAAGTTGGTATCTCGATCAACAAGAATATGATCCCGTTCGACCCGCGCAAACCGCTCGATCCGTCGGGCATCCGGCTAGGAACGCCGGCGCTCACCACGCGCGGGTGCGGCTTGGACGACATGAAGACGGTGGCCGATCTCTTGGACGAGACGCTCATGCATCGAGAGGACGAGGCAGCGCTCGCCGCGATTCGGGAGAAGATCAAAAAATTCTCGTTGCGATTTCCCGTGCCGGGGATCGAATAGAATAGAAACAACACTATGCCCACCGCGCATCATAAAAAGATCGCCCATCTTAAAAAGAGCGACCCCCGCTTGAAGATAGTAATAGAGGGAGTGAAGCTGCGCGAGATCACCGTCACCCGCGGGCCGTTCGAGGCGCTCGTGGAAGCGATCGTGAGCCAGCAGCTTTCCATCAAAGCCGCAGACACGATCTTCAAGCGTTTCGTGGCGCTCACGCCGGGCCGCAAATTCCCCACGCCGCGTGAGATCCTCAAAATGCCAGTGCCCAAAATGCGCAAGTGCGGCCTGTCGCGCATGAAAGTGAGCTTCATTAAAGACCTTGCAAAGAAAACACTCGACGGCACGCTCGATTTCAAGCATATGGATAAAATGAGCGACGAAGAAGTGGTCGAGCACCTCGTGGCGGTGAAGGGGATCGGCCGCTGGACCGCGGAAATGTTTTTGATTTTCTCACTGCGGCGCGACGACGTGTTCTCGTACGGCGACCTCGGCCTGCGAAACGCGCTGCAACGTCTGTACAAGATGAAGAAGCCGCCGACGCCGGCGCAAGCGGAAAAGATCACCGCAAAATGGAAGCCATATCGCAGCTTGGGCTCGCGATATTTGTGGGCGAGCGGCGATAATAAATAAACTATACTGCTATACTCAAGGGGATATGATCATCGACGGCAAAACGATCGCGGACAATATAATAGAGCGACTGCGCGCGCGACCGAAATCCGGCGCCGGGAAGTTCTTTGGCGCGGCGCTTGTGGGCGACGACCCCGCATCACTCAATTTTTTGAAGCAGAAAGAGCGCGTGGCGCGCGAGCTCGGCATCGAGTTCCGCCTGCACCAGCTCCCGCTCACGATCACGACGGACGAGCTCCGCGCGGAGATTGGCCGGCTCGCTGCGCCGAAAACATGCGGCGCGTTCATCGTGCAATTGCCGTTGCCGGAGGTGATCAATCGTTATTATGTTTTGAACGCGATCCCGAAAGAAAAAGATGTTGACTGCCTGAGCGAGGCCGCGCTCGGCGCCTTTTATACGGAGCGCGGGAAGATTGCGCCGCCGTCCGTGGCTACCGTGGAAGAAATATTGCGGCGCGAACATCGCGAGCTTGCGGACGAACCGGGCGCGTTACGCGATTTGAAAGCGGTCGTCATAGGCGCAGGATTTTTGATCGGCAAGCCGGTGGGATTCTGGCTGCAGAACCGCGTGGCTGAACTTGTGGTCTTGGATGCGAGCGTTAAGAATATTCACAACAAACTTGGCGACGCAGACATCGTGATCTCGGGTGCCGGCCACGCAAACCTTTTTAGTACGCACCATTTAAAAGAGGGCGCGATCGTCATCGACTTTGGCTTCAACCGCACTACGGATGGTAAATCCACCGGCGATTTCGATCCGGCAGGCGTGGACGAGAAGAATATCCGCTACACCAAAACCCCCGGCGGCACCGGCCCGGTGCTCGTAGCAAAACTGTTCGAGAACTTTTGCACACTGAACGATTGACGTTGAGCTCCTGTGGGGAGATAATTCTTTTAGGAGGGTCCACACGTGAATGCCGAATCAAATGAGGCGCTATGCGGACTCATTAATGGGATGGGCGTTGAACAATTCAGGCGCTCTATGGCGGACCAGTGTTTCGCAGACCAAGTGTTGGAGCACTGGGCGCTTTGTTCCTCTCACACGGGCCCGGTGGCGAAAGAAAAATTTGAAATAGTGGTGGAAATCCTGGTTTCCCAGGAAGGAATACCTGCCTGGAAGGATACGCAGTGGAGGCGTGATATCGTTGCCGCGCAGATGAAAGAATCGCTCGCGGCGATAGGGATCGTCGCTCGCTGATTTATCACAGCATCCCCATCTCAGTTCTTGGTGCCGCTCCCTATATGGACGGCACTTTTCTTGTGCAGTGATGTGCGCGCTGAGGGAGTTGAACCCCCGGCCCACTCGGTGTAAACGAGTTGCTCTACCGCTGAGCTAAGCGCGCGTCCAATGCTATTGAAGAGAATGGTAGCGAAAAGAGGGGAGGTTTGCAATCCGTATCCTCGCTATCCACAGGAAGATGGGGCTTATGCACAGGTTTTCCCGAAAAGATGTTCTATAATCAAATTAGGAAGCGCAGATTTACATTTTCAAGGAGGATTGAGGATCATGAGCTTGAAAGCCGAGCGCGATCAGGTGTCGAACCGGAAGTGTAGGAAAGCCCGCCTGCTCCATTGTGTCGACGATGAACATTCGATCATCCGAATATTGACCGAAGACAACAATCTCGCGATCATCTTCGGATCGAACTCGGTCGATCGTGTGTTGCGAATCGTTCAGGTAAAATCCGTAATCAACCCTCCCGGACGACTTGATAGATTCCTCAGTCGAAACCTCATTGCGTTCTTCGATGTTCCAACCTAGTGCTTTAAAAAGGGGCTCGATGAATCCCTTCTTTATATCTTCCTCGGTGTATTTTTTGAAGCCACCCGAAGCGACCTCGGCCTTGTATTTTAGTACAAGATCCTTAACTCGATCTTTGGCGATTGTGTTTGTTTGATCCGGCATACTAGGGATAGTTTTTATGCCGCTGGCGGAAAACACAAAGCTCGCCGCCAGCGATGCCTTGCGGCACCCATATCTCTTTCAAGATATGACTATCCCTAGTTGCTCTGGTGACGAGCTCTCTACTAGGGATAGTTTTATTGCGCCGTGCCATCAAGATTTGATGGGTTAGGCGACTCTTATTAAATTGTTAGGTGAAGCATAGCATAGCCCGATGATTATTGAAAATAATTAAGCGAGCTGGACTTTTTCGGGGCTTCGTCGCCTGATGTGGAGATCCACCCCGCCTGGACTCGCTTGAGGGTTCGCGTCATCAATTGAGTTATGACAAACCAAACGCAAGCGCCAGTCGGGGCTATGGCGAAAGAGGTACAAGCCCCCATAAAGGTCAAATATGTTTTGTATGCAAGAAAATCAACGGAATCCGAGGAGCAGCAGATCCTCTCCATAGATAGCCAGATCAAGGAAATGCTCAGTATGGCGGAGCGTGACCATCTTGAGGTTGTCGAAATCAAGAAGGAAAGCCACTCTGCGAAGGAGGCGGGACAACGGCCGGTATGGCCGTGTACGGCACCGACCGGCTACTTGAATAGCACGAGCAAAGAAAAGAGTTGTGTCGTAGAGATTGATCCGCATCGTGCACCCATGATTAAGAAGATGTTTGAAAACGTAGCCTATGAAAATATGAGCGGGCGACGATTACATGCATGGCTCAAAGACGAGGCGAAGTTCAGGGTCAGAAGCGGAAAGCCCCTTACGATCAGTAATATCTATATCACCTTACGAAATCCTTTCTACTATGGTTCCTTCGAATATCCGAAAGGCGGAGGTCAGTGGTATGTCGGCAAGCATACACCCATCATCACTAAGGAATTGTTCGATCAGGTTCAGGAGAAGATGGCAAATTATGCCGCGCGGGGCGAGACAAAAGAATTCGCCTTCACAAAGCTGATCACCTGCGGACTGTGCGGATCGGGCGTCACGGCGGACGAGAAATTCAAAAAGCTAAAAAATGGCGGCGTCCACCGATACGTCTATTACGGATGCTGCAGGTTCCAAGACAAGAACTGCAAATCCGGCTACATGCGGGAAGAGGAGCTGATCGAACAGCTCGCGAAGCTGATGGATGAAATCCATCTCGACGAGATCGGTATGAAGGAGCGGATCAAAGTCGAAATCGAACAGCACAAAAAATTCGAGTCGGGGCTGCTCGGCACGAAAAGCAAAGCCGTCAAAGTCGGCGACATCGACGTACGAAACTATGCGAAGTATGTCCTACGGGACGGGACGATCCTCGCAAAGCGGGAACTGCTTTCCTGCTTACGCAGCAAGATAACGCTGGCGAAGAAGGAAGTGAAGATCGTCTAATGGATCGCTTCAAATCCTTCTGCCTCTACAGAGGCGCTTTGGCGAGGGTTAAGGTAGCCTATTCCAAAAACCACGAGTACTAACCTTGGGGTAGCTTCAGATTGAGAATGCGAAAATTCATGGCCATTGGACTTACGTCGTATTTTTCAGCCAGAATCTCAAGATGATGATCGTCTAAAATTCCGTTCTTTGTGATTGATATAAAATCTTTTTCGAGCTGCTCTCTCGGCATTAGTAGTGCCGCGGCGAATACATTTGCTTGCGTTTCCTTTAGATCTCGTGGCTTTCTATCTTTTTTACCCGGCTTGCTTGTTTCCCGATGTTCAACAAATTCAACAAAAACGTCCCGATTACTGTGTAAAAAATAATGTCCAAGTTCATGAGCAATAGTAAATCGTTGCCGCGCTTCGGACTCGCTGCTATTTACCCCAAGCAATGATTTGCCATCTTTACGTATTAAAATTCCCGAAAATTCTTTACTCGGCGCATCGCTGATTTGAATGCCATGCTTCTTCGCCACCTCCTCCACGCGAACCGGGATGGCACTTAAATTCAAATCACCCAATATCTCCTGGGCCTTAAGTTCTATTTCGTTAGCGTTCATGATTTTCTTTTTTGGTAAAAATGGTTTTTGCCCACTCGGCTGCACGCTCGTTGATTTTTTTAACCTTCGCTGCATCAACGGTGGTATAAGCGTAATCTTTTGTCACGGGCGGAAAAAACGCACTAACTTCGCACCCGAGGAGATTCGCTAATTTCCAGAGCATCGTGGCGTTCACGTTGTTGCGTCCGGTTTCAATTTGAGTGAGGGCTTCCCGGCTGATGTTCAGCTCCTCTGATACCTTCAGAGCGGTGAGTCCGGATGCCTTCCGTATCTCCTGTATTTTCTTACCAATTTCACAGCGCAATTCTTCCGTGGCCTTTTCCTTCGGATCCTGCGCTTCTGCTTTAAGTTTACCGCTCTTTAGTGATTTTCGCATGAAGGGTTTGGGGATAACGGGTTTCGTAGAATTACATTATGTTATTGTGAACACCATTTGTTATAACTTATTCCTTGTCATGTTATAACGACTGGTTGTAAAATACAAGGGTAGCCTACCTGCGCCATGAGAAGAGAAAAAATAAAACGTCGATCTCCTCTAAAGCACAGGAATACAAATCGCCGAAAGGCAGTAAATAAATTATATGCCAAATTCAACACAATTCGCAGCCCAAATCGGGCAATTGTTTGGCAAAGCCATAGTCGAAGGCTTGTGGATGACGGTGGTCATGTTCTGGGGAATTTTCCTCGCCGCATGGCCAGCATTTCTGCTTCTCGGCGCCGTAGCTTTTGTCACCCGCCGCTAAGATTCATGCCCTACGAAAACGCGCCGACGAACTTCAAGATAAATGGCTCAGAGCGAGCCACGGCTAGCTATCGCGGGAGATCGCCGTCCATTCTGTGAAAATTCTCATATAACGCGCGTCGCCTTGACGCACTTTAAAGAACGTAGCGCTTAAGCCTCATGGTCGGTCTCACTGCGTTGTGCCCCCGGTAGGAATCGAACCTACATCAAGACCTTAGAAGAGTCCTGCTTTATCCATTAAGCTACAAGGGCGATCGCGACATAACGCCGCGTTTCTTTCGTCGCATTGATTCTAAACCAAAAGTAAGATACTTTAAAGGGACGCGACGGGATGTCGTATACCGGTAGTACGACTGCTTTGGGAGCAGTTAGACAGGGTTCAATTCCCTGCATCCCGACAATAAGAAGAATTTTTTGATTTTCTCCAGAAAACGACCCCGGAGAATTCCAGGGTCGACGTTATGAAAATGGTTTTTGAGGAGTCGCCTCGTCCTACGGCGGAAGGTTCTTTTGCGGATCGTTTTGTGGGTGCCAGCCACCAGTTGGTCGAGGTTGGCTTGATGCTGGAGTCGCAGACAGCGCCAGAGGAGAATTGCTATCTCTTCCAATGTCCGCAGACCGAACTCGTCGTGCCAAGCCCGATGACGAACTATGGTAATGAGAAGTTTGTTGTACCAGTAACCGCTCTCGTCTTCAACGCGCAGGATGTTAAAAGCTCGCTTCATAATAAACTGCTTTTCGATATCCCGTTTGCCGATTATCTTTCCCGCTTTGATGACCTTTCTCTTTTATCTAAACAGTCGTTCTCTGAAAATGCACTTGATGCCTATGCTGAACGAATCGGTAAAAAATTTCAACGCGTTCCCATTAGTGCGTTGAGCTGCTTATAGACGCCGTAAATTTCAATGTCGCGATCAAACGTTTTCCACGCTTTGTTTTTGCCGACGAAATCCTTGAGATATTTTTGGTCGGCGGCAACCCAATTCCAGTGACGCACGATATCTTCCTTTTTCGTGTAGCCATGGATATGTAAAAATAACTCCATCTCATTCGTCTCCTCGTTGCGCTTCGATATCACCGAAAACGGCGACGTATAGTAATATTTTTGCCCGAAGAAGAAATAGAATTCGAGGAAATGGTTAAAGCCCTTATCCTCGCGGTTGATTTTAAAATGTTCCAGAATCTCCTTGAAAATCTGGCCGTATATGGGCGGCAAAAATACCTTTCTGAAATCTTCAAGCGCATAAAACTCTTCCGCGGACATGATTGCTTTTCCTCCCGTTATCCGTTGCTTCGCTTCCAGAAATTTTTCGCTTTTTTCCATTTCTTCGTGACGCTTCCAGTAACGGTCGTTCCACGCGAGGTAGTCCTTATACATTTTGAACGGCCGCTTGGGGAGAGGGCAGCCAACCTCGGCGAAACGTTTTGTGAGCCAGTTCGCTTTTTCCACGAACCATGGATCGTGAAGCATGGCTTGCGCCTTGTAATAGTTCCTGTCGTATATACGCCGCGCGACTTTGAATTTAAATTTCTTTGGCTCTGCCATGACGGCATTTTAGCATAGTTGACAGATGTGGACAATCCCTTATACTTACCTCCAATGAATACCACCGACAAAAACGACCTTCGAGGCTATGCCTTCCTTCGGAACCAAATTATGCATTCAGGAACGACGCCATCTCTCCGGGAGATTGGAAAAGCCGTGGGCTATGCCTCGCCACGTTCCGTTCAGCTCATGCTTGAACGGCTCAAGAAACGAGGCTTTATTTCCTATATAAACGGCGTCATCAAGCTCTCGCCCAACAAAGCCCCCATGTCGGAGCGGACGGTAGATGTCCCGCTTGTGGGATCGGTTGCTTGTGGCTCGCCCACACTTGCCGAGCAGGATGTCGAAGCGTTCATCCCGATCTCCACTCGCATTGCGAAGCCGAACCATACGTATTTTCTTCTCCGCGCTACGGGTTCGAGCATGAACAAATCCGGCATCGATAACGGCGATCTTCTTCTCGTCCGGCAAGAATCCACCGCAGAGGAAGGAGAAAAAGTGGTTGCACTTATCAATGATGACGCGACAGTGAAGCATATCCATTACGGAGACGACGTCATTGTTCTGAAGCCGCATTCTACAAAAAAAGAATATAAACCCATCGTGCTGTCCGACGATTTCATGATCCAAGGAGTCGTGGATGCCGTGTTTCCGAAAAATACTATATGAGTAAGAACCGTCCGGGTATACCCGACAACATAAAATTGAAGCTTTGGGTCCTCTCGGGAGGCCGATGTGAATTTCCGGGATGCAACAAATACGTCTGGCGTGACGGCCTTACGCTTCAGGAGGATAACTTTGCCCATATGGCTCATCTCGTCGCGGCAAGTCCCAATGGTCCGCGCGGTGACGAGATTCGTTCCCCGAAACAAGCGACCGATTTTAATAATTTGATGCTGGTTTGTCTGCTTCATTCAAAACTGATCGACGGAAAACACCAGACGGAATATTCGCTTGAAGATTTACAACGTTATAAGCAAGCGCACGAGGATAGGATCCGGCGACAAACCGAACTTCAACCGGAAATGACGACTACGGTGTTGCGGTTTATGGCGAACATCGGCGACCGTGCCGTGCAAGTAGGGCTACCGCAAGCTCATAGCGCCATCCTTCCTAGGTTTCCCGCCGATGACCGGGGAATTTTAATGGATTATACGAACCGCCCCGGTCGCGGCGCGGCGGACTACTGGACTTCCTTTGCGACCGAGATCACCGCTCAGGTTAGCCGTGACCTTGCCGCCGGAAACGACAGGCCGCGCCCAGACCATATCTCGGTGTTCGCGCTGGGTCCGATCCCACTTCTAATTCATATGGGTCGCGCAATCGGCAATAGTGTTTCCGCAGACATCTACCAGAGACATCGCGATACCGAGGACTGGAAATGGAAGCCCGAAACGGAGGAAGTGTTCGAATATCAAGTTCGCGAACTGCCCGGAGAAGACGAGAAGAATATTGCAGTCGTTCTTTCTTTAAGCGGGAAGATTCATGAGGAAGAGGTTTATCGGCTGTTCAAGCAAAAGCCCCATCTCTACGAAATATTCATCGACACTCCTAACCCTGGGTTTCTAACCCGAAGCTCGCAGCTTCAGAAATTTCGAGAGACGTACCGAGGCCTCCTGAGCCAAATCAGAGATCGGCACGGAGGTGATGTGATGCTGCATCTCTTTCCGGCAATTCCCGCTCCGGTTGCCGTTGTTTGCGGGAGGGAGCTCCTACCGAAAGCTGATCCGGCGATGACCGTGTATGACCACGAAAGAGATCAAGGAGGGTTTCAGCAAATATTAACCATTTATTAACTAATCAACATGACTATAAAAGAATTTTTAGAAGGACTGCTCACTTCCCAAGATCTGTCCACGGATCAGGAAGACGCGCTGGCGGAACACAAAAAAGAAGTAACCGATTTTCTTTGCGAGGAGTTCGGCGATGCGCCGGTTATCAAATATGCCGGTTCCCACGCGAAAGGCACAATGATACGCGAGAGCTACGACCTCGACATCGTTTGTTACTTTCCGAGCGACGACACTCGTACGCTCAAAGAAATTCGCGACGACGTATCGGATCATCTAAGCAAGAAATACGTCATGGAAGATAAGGCATCGGCCGAGAGGATAACCAACCTTAAGGATTCGTCTACGCCGCACAACTATCACATAGACGTTGTGCCTGGACGCTTCATTGAGGACAGCAAGGACGTCTTCATCCATGTCGCTTACGGCGACAAGGAACGGATGCAGACCAACCTCAAGACGCACATCGAGCACGTCGCGGACAGCGGATGCGTGGATACCATACGCCTCATAAAGCTTTGGAACTGCCGGAATAATCTTCACGTCAAAACATTCGTACTCGAACTCTTTGTTGTTAAGGCGTTGGATGGATCCAGTAATAAAAATAATCCCAAGGCGGCGTTCATTGAAGTTATGGAGGCAATGAAAGATCAATTCGGTGAATTACACCTTGAAGATCCCGCGAACTCAAATAACGACATATCGCAACTCATCAGTTCATCGCACCGCGTGATGGTCGTGAAGGCGGCAGAGGAGGCGGTCGGCAAGATATCGGAATCCGACGACGTCTCGGACTGGAAGAGGGTCTTTCGTGAAAATAACGATGAGCCGATGAAGTTTTCCGCACCGCCATCGACTGGCCCTTCCGTTATTCGCAATCCTTCCGGCCAATGGGCGCAATAGCTATGGGATATGATTTTTTATGAATTTACCCCGGAAGAAATTGCTGCCGTAAAAAGCCGCTTCCCGAAACTGGAATATCTTTCGCCTGGGGTTTGGAAGGGAATTCTAGAGTTCGATCATGTATATCGTGACTATCGAATCATCGACAGTCACGATATTGGTATAGGCGTTCCTGCGGCTTATCCAAATCAATTTCCCCATGTCTCCGAATTGGGCGGGCGCGCCGTTAAAGCCGCAGCGAAGCATAACAAAAACGTCTTAGACGCTCATTGGAGTACGCAAAACGGGGCATGCTTATGTGTGAAGCAAGAAGAAAAGATAAAGTTTCCGCCCGGATCGGATATAGTTTTCTTTATTGAAAATTTGGTCATACCATACTTTTATGGACTCAGTTATTTTGAAGAACATGGTCGGTGGCCTTGGCGAGAATACGCCCATGGAGTGCTCGGCATTCTCGAACGTTACACGGAAGAAACAGAACCGCATACAAAGGATTCCTTGGAACTGATCCTGCCTTCTTTTAGAGACAACCCAAACTGGCGGAAATATCGAGCACATTTTGTAGAACCGAAGGGTCGCAAGGCGTGCCTATGTGATTCCAGCAAACCATTTTCAGAATGCCATCCGTTGGGATGGCGGGGCATGGTTCTGCTGCACGACGATCTGAAACGTCTTGGCCTTAATCCTTATAAATTTTTCTCAAAACCAGTTGTAAAGCCGAAAAAGTGACACCTCGAAATCTCAAAAAAGTGTCACATTTGTAACATTCCGAGGTTACTGACCGAGATGCCCAATCTCTAGAAAGACCCCTTAATATCTCCTATACTATTTTTATAGCTCCTGACCGAGAGGCCTCAAAGAGAAATTGGAAGAGATCTTCAAGGACGCTTATGGGGTCTCACTCCTATAAATCCGAGACCATGAAGGGGCACAAGAGTAGAGATTTAATCATTTTTTAATGTGCATCTGCTATGCTCCATGCATGACGCGGCTTGATAAACAAAAAGCATTACGCCTTCGCTTACAAGGCAAAACATATACCGATATTCAGAAAGAGCTGACTCCTATAGGTATCCCGAAAGATAATTTTACAAAAACGCACGTCGGTCTTAGTAGGTCGAGTATGGGAAAGCGTCCTTTCGACCGTCTGCCCCACGGTGTTATTCAAATCAGAATTAATAGTACGGATCTTTTTTACAAGGTCATGGGATGGATCGAGGGAATAAAAATAAACCTCTAATTTTTTGTGGTGCCGGATCCCAGAGTCGAACTGGGCACGCCTGCCTCTTCAGGGCAGCGCTCTACCGATGAGCTAATCCGGCATGAATTCAGGTCTTAGAATATCGGATTTTTGTTGATAAGTAAACACTCTATCCGCCGATAAAAAAACAGCCCCGAAGGGCTGTTTTTTTATTTCTTCGTCTTCAACGTGATCCTCTTCTCCTCCTGCTTCACCTGGTCCACTACGAACGGATAGCTCTCACCAACGATGAGCGCTTTCTTCATCTCATCCTGACCGCCGAACTCGGAGATGTGCACCATGCCCTGGAGGTCGCCGTCGAGAGCGACCACTGCGCCGAACGGATTGAACTTGTAGACCTTGCCCTGGACGGTCTCGCCCGGCTTGAACATGTTGCCGGCCTTAACCCATGGATCCTCTTTGAGCGCCTTGAGCGAAAGGAAGACGCGGCCTTCCTTGATATCGATGATCTTTGCTTTGAGCGGATCATTCACTTTGACGAGCTCCTTCGGGTTGTCGATCAATTTGTAATCGAGTTCTGAGATGTGGATCATACCCTCAATCTGCGGATTGTCGGTGAAGCGTACGAACACGCCGAAGTCGGCGGTGCCGGACACCATGCAGTCAACGATCTGGCCGACGGTGTAGGCGCCGAGCAATTCTTTGACGTTCGCCGAGAGCACTTCACGCTCGGAGACGATCACTTTATTCGTGCGCGGGTTGACGTCGATGATCTTGACGTTCAATTCCTGCCCGACGAACTTCTTGAGCTCTTCCGCGATCTTGATGCGATCGCCGTCCGGAACCTTCGGGTAGTGTTCGAGCGAGAGCTGTGAG
>DATCDU010000017.1:0-10721 GCA_036510525.1 Minisyncoccota bacterium | reverse complement strand
AATCCCGGCGCTGTCAAAGTTAGTGCCTTGATATGCGGTTCCATTGTAATAAAGACAATATTCAAGATCTGCGTCGCACGGCGGGATGTATGAATGGACGGTGATTTGTTGTGACGACGTTGCTAATGCGAAGTCAGCAGGAACAGTGAATGTGATCGTGCCATCAGAAGCGGTTTCTGTGCCGGATGTCGCGGTCCCGGTCGGCGCGTTAAGGACGAGCGTCGGTACCGTACCCGAGGCGGCCGTACTGCTTGAGTCGGCGGGGTTTATCGCCCCGCCCTGATTCCCGGAATTCACCAACCAAAAAAATCCCGCCGCGAGAATCGCGATCACAACAATGGACACTATAGCGACGCCAAGCTTACTCATATCTTTCATTATACATCGCCGGGGAAACTGGGATATCATTACAGCCGCCCGTCGGGCGAGCATATTGACATATTTTGCCACTCCGCTATACTTGAACCAATTCCAAAGACCATGGGTTTGCCGCGAAAGGCATATAAATCCCCATGAGAGGAGGTTTGGGCAATAGCCCTCACATTCTTCGCGGCCTTGGAACGGCCGTTTTAATTTATTAAAGAGACGTTAAATAAAAATAACCATGAAAACACGGGCACAAAAAGAAACAGAGTTGGCCAACGCACGCGAGCTTTTTGAAAAGAGCGAGGCGCTCATTTTTGCCGACTTCACGAAGATCACCGCGGAGAACCTCCGCAAGCTCCGCACCGAACTCAAAAAGTCCGGCGCCAACTTTCTCGTCATCAAGAAGCGCATTCTCGGCATCCTCTTGAAGGAAAAGGGGATCGACGTTGACCTGAAGCAGTTCAAGACCTCCGTCGGCACGATCTTCTCGGAAGTGGACACTGAGCACATCGCCGGACCGGCGTTCAAGTTCTTCTCGGGTATGGAAGTGGCCGAGGGCGAAGCGAAGGATGTTTGGATCAAGAAGATCCTCGCGGGTTATAACATCAATGCCAAGACGCAGATGACTGCCGAAGAGATCGTCTACATCGGCAAACTCCCGCCGCGCGAAGTGGTGTTGGCACAGTTGCTCGGCATGCTCGCCGCGCCGATCCGTTCGTTCTTGTACATCTTGGATGAGAAATCAAAAATGGGCGGTGGTAGCGCAGCCGCCGCGCCCGTTGCGGAATCACCGGAGCCTGAGGAACCCTCCACCGATACCGATTCACCTGAACAAAAGGTCGAGCTAACGCAAGCACAATAAAGCAATGGCAAATCACGAAGATTTAATTTCCAAGATAGAGTCTCTCACGGTAGTTGAGCTCGCGGAGCTCGTGAAGAAGCTTGAAGAGAAGTTCGGCATCTCGGCTGCAGCCCCGGTGGCAGCAGGCGGCGGAGCCGGTGCTGCTGCGGCGGAAGAGAAGACGGCGTTCAACGTTGTCCTCAAGTCCGGCGGAGCGAGCAAGCTCAATGTCATCAAGGTGGTACGCGAAGTGACGACCCTCGGCCTCAAGGAGGCGAAGGACCTCGTAGACGGCGCCCCGAAGACGATCAAAGAGAACGTCAAGAAAGAAGAGGCCGAAGAGATCAAGAAGAAGATCACGGACGCAGGCGGAGAAGCGGTGATCGAATAGAGATATTCGAGCAGCAAAAAAAGGCGCCGTTGAAATCGGCGCCTTTTTGTTTGTTATTTCTTTTTGGGAGCTGGAATACCAAGATCTTTACAAGCATCCCTCGCGGTAAAATTATTGACTTCTGAATGGCGCGGAATGCTCGTTTGTTTTCCGTTATTGATATTTCCATAGATGGAATGGTTGCCACCTTCCCGAACAAAATAACAGCCATTCGCTTTAAAATGGCGAAGAAGATCGCGGCGTTTCATTATTAATTTTTTGTCTTGATGGAAAGGTTTTTCTTAAGAAACCTGAGCGAAGGGGAATAATTGAAATCTCCGTTTACATCAAGCATTAATCCCAGGGCATCATAAAGATTGTTATTCACCTCCTTCATGGTTCGCCCTTGGGTATGAACACCGGGCACCTCTTTGATTGAGGCCGCAATCCAGCCACCACTCTTTTTATAAACCGCCGTATATTCTTTTTTGGGCATATCTTTAATATATGCCACCGACCCCGACTTTTCAATAATTTTTGTATTCATAGCCACAATTATACTCACCGCACATTAAAAATATATTAAATTCCCCAAAAACCTTGAGTTTCTGGCATTTTTTGCTACAATCCTTTGGATAGGGGCGTTACGCTCCGCGTACACCCTCATTCGTCGGAAATGGATAAATAGGATTTATCCATTTCCTCCTCATTTCGGGCGTTTAGCTCAGTGGTAGAGCGTTCCGTTCACATCGGAGAGGTCGCAGGTCCGATCCCTGCAACGCCCACAAAAGAAAACCCATCGCTGTTTCGCTCCGACGTAAGAACGTCCACTCGCTCAAAAGCGATGGGTTTTCTTTTGTGCATCCAAGTGGGGAATGGTAATTTTTGGAAAATGATTTATCCCTGTGTATATCCTGGGTGTTCAATAGCGGCCGGTTTTCAAAAAGCCCAGTAAAATCAATAGTTAGTTAGCCCGTTGCCTCTCGAAAGGGGATTTTTTGACACTCTATAGAAGTGGAGTATGATTGTATGTAAGTGGAGGGTTGTGGAGGAGATTGGGGATAACTGCCACTTTCTGTGCATAACTTTCAACGAAGCATAATCCCATATTTTCATGTTACTAGGCGAATTCAAACACAATTTAGATCCCAAAGGCCGAATGGCGATACCCGCAAAGTTCCGCGATAAATTAACGGCGGGCGCCATCATCACGCGCGGAATTGATAATTGTTTGTTCGTGTTCGCAAACACGGAGTGGGAAGCATTGGCGGCAAAGCTGATCGCGCTCCCGCTCGCGCAGGCGAACTCACGGGCGTTCACGCGGCTGATGTTGGCTGGCGCGAGCAATGTTGATTTGGATGCTCAGGGAAGAATATTGATCCCTGACTATCTTCGGAAGTATGCGGGTTTGAAAAAAGAAGTTGTCGTTGCGGGATTATATAACCGCATCGAAATTTGGGACGAGTCCTCGTGGTCTACATATAAGACGAGGACGGAAAGTTCTTCCGAGGCGATCGCCGAACAGTTAGGCCAAATAGGGATATAGCAGGAATATAAAATGTCGGCGACCGAAGACGAAGATCAGCGCAGTGTGCACAAGCCAGTTCTTTTACATGAGGTAATAACGTTTTTAGATCCGAAGCCCGGAGATTTCATCATTGATGGGACGGTGGATGGCGGCGGACACGCTGCGGCGATTGCGGAACATATCGGGGCGCAAGGAACTTTGCTCGGACTCGATTGGGACGAACGATTGCTCGAACGATGCCGCGCACGATTCACCGGTCAAAAAAATGTGACACTGCTTCACGGCAACTATGCCGACCTTCCGGAGATCATGCGCGAACACGATCTCGAAAAAGCGGACGGATTGCTGATCGACCTTGGATTTTCCTCCGAGCAGCTTGAAGCGTCGGGCAGAGGATTCAGCTTTGGCGAAGCGTCGAAGAACGAACCGCTGCTGATGACCTACGACGATTCCCGGAAGCCGGTGTGGCAGATCATTCGCGCAGAGGAGGAGAAATCGCTGGCGAACATCATCTATGAATTCGGTGGCGAGCGGATGTCGCGGCAGATCGCGAAGGCGATCAAGGATCATGGGCGCAAGCAACCGATCATGACCGCGGGAGGACTGGCTGAAGTAGTGCGTGGAGTGCTTCCGGGAAAGTACGAGCACGGCCGGATCGATCCGGCGACGAGAACTTTCCAAGCGTTCCGGATATACGCGAATAGCGAGCTCGAGAACCTTAAAACCTTATTAAATAACCTCGTGGGTATTGTGAAGCCCGGTGGGCGGGTGGCGATCATCAGCTTCCATTCAGTGGAGGACGGGATCGTAAAGCGTACATTTCAATCGTTAGGCAAAGAATCAAAGATAGAGATTATTACAAAGAAGCCGGTGGAGGCGACGCGGGAGGAAATAAAAGAGAATCCCCGGAGCCGGTCGGCAAAGATACGGGCAGCGCGAATTTTATAAAAATATGACATTCATACAACCAACAAAAGCCATCAATCTTCTGAACGCGATCATCGCGTTGTTGGTCGTCGCACTGCTCGGCGGGACTTTTTGGCTGGTTGTCGCTTATAATAAGACGGTAGACCTCAGCCAGGACGTCGTTTCTATGAAAGCTCAGCTTCAGACGATAGGCGCGGAGAATACCGCATTGAACAACCAGGTGCTTGGCACGCTGGGCGGGGCCAATTTTGCCTCACTCGCTGCTGCGGACGGCCTGGTGCAGGATAAGAACCCCCAATACTTCACCGCCGACCAACAATGGCCTATCGCTTCACAATAGTTGTCGTATTATTACTACTCGCCTTTACTTATTTAGGGTTTCATCTCTATCAGTTGCAGTTGGTGAAGGGCGACTATTATTACGCGCAAGCGGAGTCGGAACAATCATCGGCTGCCAGCAATAACGGCAACCGCGGCGCTATTTATTTCACTGATAATAACGGCAACACATTGCCCGCGGCGATCGATCAGCCATTCCCGATCATCTATGCGGTGCCGACGGCGGTCAAAGATCCGGCCACGACCGCGGCGACCTTTGCTCCCATCTTGAACATGTCGGTTGCGAAGCTGAAGGCGATATTCTCGCGGCCGGGTGACGAATACGAGCTTTTGGTGAACAAAGCCGATCCGGCGGTGGCGCAGAAAGTGAATGACCTTGACATTCCCGGCGTGTACACCGAATTCGAACCGGAGCGATATTATCCGCTCGACACCGTTGCGTCACAAATTTTGGGATACGTGGGACCGAATGCGTCCAACACGGGCGAGAGCGGAAAGTATGGGCTGGAAGGATATTACAATAATTTACTTGCGGGCAGTACCGACCTCGTGACCACGATCGATCCCAACATCCAGATCGAGGCGGAAAAAATATTGGATGGCCTTGTGCAGACGACCGGCGCAACGGGGGGCGATGTGATCGTGATGGATCCGATGACGGGAAAGGTATTGGCGATGGGCGGCACGCCGAGCTTCGATCCCAACAACTACAGCCAGTTCCCGCTCACGGACTTTTTGAACACCGATGTGCAAGGAGTGTACGAGCCGGGTTCCATTATGAAGGTCATCACGATGGCGGCGGGCATCGATTCCGGAAAGATCACGCCGGATACCACCTACGACGACAAAGGATATGTGAATGTGAATGGCGCGCATATCACGAACTACAACCTGACGACCGAAGGCGCGTACGGCGCCGGCACCACAATGACGCAGGTGATCGAACACTCGATCAACACCGGGGCCATCTGGGCGGAGAACGCCACTGGCAATAGCACCTACATCAGCTATTTGAAGAAATTCGGCCTTGACCAAAAGACCGGCATTGATCTGCCGGGCGAGGTTTCCGGAAATATGAGCCAGCTGACACCGAACGCACCGATGGTCGATTGGGACACGGCGGCATATGGTCAGGGCGTCGCGGTAACGCCGATCGAGCTTGTGAGCGCGATCAGCGCGATCGCGAACGGCGGCATCCTCATGCGGCCATATATCAATGCGGCGCTTAAACCGCAGGAGATCCGCCGCGTGATCAGCACGAGCACCTCGCAACAGGTGACGCAGATGATGGTAGATGCCGTGGATCTCGCGCAGGTGGCGGAGATCAACGGGTACGCCATGGCGGGCAAGACCGGCAGCGCCTATATCCCAAATCCGAACGGTGGCGGATATCTGAACGAGCTCACTGATTCATACATCGGCTTCGGTCCCACGACGGATCCAAAGTTCATCGCATTCATCAGGTTGAACACGATCCCGGTCACATCGCTTGCGGCCGAGACGGTGGTGCCGGCGTGGAACCAGCTCGCGCAGTGGATCATCAATTATTATAATATTCCGCCGGACCGCACCACGAGCGACATCATTCCTAATTGTCCCGAACTGATATGTTCGTAGCGATCTTGAAAAAGATCCTGCGCCGGCTCGCGCGATGGACGATCTGGCGCTACCGTCCGGCGGTGATCGGCGTGACGGGGAGCGCGGGGAAAACATCCACGAAGCTCGCGATCAAGGCGGTGCTCGAACGCGACCGGCGCGTACGCGTGTCATTTGGCAATCTGAACAGCGACCTCGGCCTGCCCCTCACGATCCTCGGCGACTGGAGCGCGGACGATCTGGCGCTCGTTTCCCGCGCGACCCCGGCCGGCACGAAGACATTTCAAAAAATTGGGTTCTGGATAAAGGCGATCGTTGGTTCCGCATGGCGGATCGTCTTTCCGTCAGCTGGTGATTACCCGGAAATTTTGGTGTTGGAATACGGCGCGGACCGTCCGGGAGATATTAAATATTTATTAAGCATCGCGCGGCCGAACATCAGCGTCATCACGGCCATCGGCGACATCCCGGTGCACGTGGAATATTATGCCGGGCCGGATGAGGTTGCGCGCGAGAAAGGACGCCTCATTGAATATCTTCCCGTCGGGGGCTTTGCAATATTGAATGCCGATGATCCGGTGGTGATGAATCTGCAGTCGCGCACGCGCGCACGCGTGATGACGTTCGGTTTCGAGAAAGGATCGGAAGTGCGCATCTCGCGCTTTGAGAACAAAGTGCGCGACGGCCAGCCAGTTGGGATCTCGTTCAAACTTGAACACGGAAGCGGCGTGGTGCCCGTCCGGATCGATAACGCCTTCGGCCGCGCGCATGCGTATGCGGCCGGCGCGGCGGCGGCGATCGGCATCGTGTTCGGCATGAACCTCGTCACGATCTCCGAAGCGCTCGCGCGGTACGCGCCGCCGGAATCACGCATGCAACTTTTGCCCGGCATGAAGTACACGAGCATCATCGACGATTCATACAACGCGAGCCTGATCGCCATGCGCTCGGCGCTCGAGACGCTCGCTGCGCTTCCGGCAAAGCGCAAAGTGGCGGTGCTTGGCGACATGTTGGAGATCGGCAAGTACACGCCGGAGGCACATGAGGCGGTGGGACGCGTGGTTGCGAAATCAGCGGACGTGCTCTTTACCGTCGGCCCGCGGGCGAAATTTATCGCGGAAGCTGCACGCAGTGCGGGCATGAAGCGCGCGGCGATCTTTTCCTTCGACACCGCCGACGAGGCACGGAAGCCGCTAAAGGATTTCATCAAGAAAGGGGATCTGATATTGGTGAAGGGGTCGCACTCGATGGAGTTGAACAAGATCGTGGAAGAAATACGAGATGTTCCAATCCCGACGGCCGTGCCACTGAGCTAACTTGTTTTATCGGCGAATTATCTTTATACTTTTTCTCGATAAGTTGTATGCCATCATCGTCTAGCCTGGTCTAGGACATCGCCCTCTCACGGCGGGAACTCGGGTTCAAATCCCGATGGTGGTACTGCCGAAAAAAAAGAAAGCCCCCGCAAAGATACTTGCGGGAAGCTTCTCTGTGGGGGGGCTAAAAGATGTCTTCGCGTTGTCTAGGATCGTTCTCGTCGAGGAACTTTTTCCACCATGCGACGAACCTACGCCACTGCTCTTTGAATGGATCGTACTTCATCAGCGATCCTCCGAGCAGAACGTAAACCTTACGGATCAGAGCGCACACATCAGCAGCACTTCTGCCTTCGATGCGCACGTCAACATGATCGACGGTGTTCGTGCATCCTTTCGTGCAGTGGATGTCCGCAACAGCGCTGCCGAGTTCTATGATCCGGCTTTGCCAGTCGAAATCCGGCGCGGCGGAACGAAACTCGTTGTTCCACGACAGGATCTCGTTCGCGGAGAGGGTGATGTCTTCCAATCGAATCGACAAGGAAAGTTTCCTGACGATCGAGCCAGTCGTTTTGTCGATGACAACTGCGTATGCCATATATGTTCTCCTTTTCTTCTTTCTGCCACGAGTTAGCTCGCGGTCAGTGAGTAGGAAAGTAACAGCAACTATCCTGGGAACATTATAGCATATTTTAATCTATATTGTCAATGTGCTGCCAGGACGCTTATTTTGAGGCATTCGACTCCAAGGCATTTCTAAACGCGTCCAGAGTGGTGTACTGAGAAAAAAATAATTTAAATTAAAATGAGCAGTCGCTGGTTGGCAACTGCTCATGAATGCTCTGGGGTCAACCTCTATCATTACTTGTGCTTCTGAGGTTTGAAGCTCTGCTCTGCAATCCATTCCAGGATATCCGGCTTGGAAAACCTGAGATTCGACTGGATGCGGACGTAGGGGATGATGCCCCGTTGAACATAGCTGTAGATTGTCTTGACGTCGATACTCAACAACCGTTCGAGCTCCTTCGCATCAATAAGGCATTCCAGGTCTTCATGTAATTCTGACCGCTTCAAGCCCTTGTGTCCGAACTCCATCTTGTCGATGAAGTGAAGGAGTTGTTCCGGCGAGAAGAACTTGACCCGCCCCCTCTTCCGGTCAATTGATCTCATAATACTCTTACTCAATTGAGCAAGAGCCCTGGGATCGGGCGATACGACGGCGACGTGCTTGAAGCCAGCTTTCAGACATCTTAGAACGTGCGCGAGTTCCTGGCCTGCTTTCGAGGTGATCGAGATTTCCACCGCGATAGTAAGGTCGCCTTTTTCAAGGACGACATCCACTATGCCGGAACCTTCCAAAATCTCTTTCTCGATATAAACTCGATAGCCTCTTGTTTCCGCAAAGCGGCCGATGGATTGTTGGAGGGTTGTATGGGTATCTCCGCCTCGTCCATAGCCCTGTTCTATTGAAGACCCTACGACGGAGGGCTGAACCGTTTCAATCGTGGATGTTTCCATTACTCCTCCTTTCATTGGTTTGACGCTGGCGATATTATAGCAATATCCATATATTATGTCAATGACGTTAAAATGTCAGATTTATGGATAACGCAGTTCTAAACCCGTCCAGCGTGGAGTACTGCCGAAATTTGGGGAATGAAAACCATCTTATATACCGCCAACGGGGATCTATCTAACTAAGAAACTTGAGGAATTTGGCGTTCTTTAGCTTTACCAGTTCAATAAAACAATTCTGAATGCCTCCAGATATTCTTGCGCGTCATATAGGGGCCGGGTTATTATACGATTAATATGCCGGAGCAATTTGAATCGAACGCAGGGGAGATTTCGATAGAAAACGAACCCACCAAGGAGGTTCCCGATTATTTTGACGCGCTCATTGTGTTGGGAAAAAATTGGCGCAAATATCCTCCTAAGAAAGAGTCCGAGGAGTTCCAATTGCAGCTAAGCCTCGAAAGCAAAATGTCATCGCTTGCGGCGGGTGAGATGTTCAAGCAGGGCCTCGTCAATAAGATCATCTTTTCTGGAGGCGCAACGGCGGGAGCGGAATATCCAACAGAGGCCGAGGCGATGATCGAATATTTAAAAGAGAAATATCCTGAAATTCCGGAAGGATCCATCATGGCAGAAAATGCCTCAATTGATACCCCTGGAAATGCCGAACAAATAGCGGAAATATTGGCCAACGATCCTGCGCTCCAAAAGATCGCCCTTATGACCGTCGGATTCCACATGCCCCGTGCGGAAAAACTCTTTGAGGAATTTGGCATAGAGACGACGCCTTTTCCATCAGAAGAAGAACTAAAAAAACGTTCGCCGCAATACGAGCGTTTTGTTAAAGAATATTTAAAATCGGGCCAGGTGAAGAAAGAGGTGATTAAGGAGGCAATACTCCGAAGTCTTTTATATGTTGACAGAAGGGGCGAACTTCTACGAAGGTTGATAACAAAGAAAGTCCGACACCAACAAGGTTAGGACATCCCAACACCCAACAATGGAACGATGCAACTCTGCCGGGATTCCTTCACGACCCCGAGGTTTCACCTTGATCGAACTCCTGGTGGTCATCGCGATCATCGCAATATTGGCCGTCGTCGTTGTTCTCACATTGAATCCTGCGGCATTGCTCCAGCAGTCACGGGACGCGAATCGTCTCTCTGATATGGCGACGCTCACCTCCGCCCTGAATCTCTATGTGACGGACCAAGCCGGAGCAAGCTCTTTTTCCCTAGGGAATGTCTCTGATACCTATCCCTCCACATATGATCCCAGTGCCACAAGCACCGCAGGGGACCAATGCCAGGGGTCGGGGATGCCTTCCTTTGACACCTCCACGGGGCAATCATGGCAATGCGCGGCATTAGCAAACAGCAGAAGCGTGAACGGCACGGGATGGATCCCGGTGAACTTCACCAAAATCTCCGCAGGATCTCCCATCGGATCTCTTCCCGTAGATCCCACGAATCAGACTTCTTCGGGCCTTTTCTACGCCTATAATACGAATGGCACTCAGTTCGAAGTGACGGCTGATCTTGAATCACAGAAATATAAATCACAGAACGGTAGTGCTCCCCAGACCAATAATTTCCCCGAAGTCATTTCAGGAGGAACCCCCACCGTATCATCGCTCTACAACCCATCAGGGCTTGTGGGGTATTGGCCGCTTAATGAAGGATCGGGCACTGTGGCGTATGACAATTCAGGCAATGCGAATAATGGGACGTGGAATGGCAGTGCCTCAGGCACGAATGCAACACATTATAATACCGCGAGCAAGGTAGGCGTAATGGTTCAATAGCTTGGAATACCCCTCGGTATACCCCACGCTATGTATATGGCATATAACACAAATCCCAAGATGCCCCGTGTCCGCATGGATGCGGTGAAGCTCGTGCGTTCCGGTTGGTCGCAGGCTAA